>NZ_QOBB01000195.1:0-13434 GCF_024704855.1 Burkholderia sp. HAN2018
GCCGATGCGCGCCGGGCGCCCGGTCGTCAGGAGACGCCCGATGTCCGCTACGCTCGCCGGCGCGCCGCGCCCGGCTCCGCTCGCCGTTCCCGTGACGCGCCTCGCCGGCGCGCGCGCAGTCGTCCAATGAAGATCCTGTTCCATTCCCCGCACCAGGAAGCAGGCGCGTGGCGCGATGAGATCGCGCATGCGCTGCCGGAAGCCGAACTGCGCGCGTGGCAGCCGGGCGACACGGCCGCCGCCGATTACGCGCTCGTCTGGCGCGCGCCGCGCGAATTCTTCACCCCGCGCGACGGCCTGCGCGCGATCTTCAACCTCGGCGCCGGCGTCGACGCGCTACTCGCGCTCGACCGCGCGCAACCGGGCACGCTGCCGCCGCACGTGCCGCTCGTGCGGCTGGAAGATTCGGGCATGGCGCAGCAGATGGTCGAATACGTGACGCACGCGGTGCTGCGCTACCTGCGCCGCTTCGACGAATACGACGCGCAGCAGCGCGAGCGCCGCTGGCAGCCGCTCGAGCCGCATGCGCGCGCCAGCTTCACCGTCGCCGTGCTCGGCCTCGGCGTGCTCGGCGCGCAGGTCGCGCTCGCGCTCGCCGCGCTCGGCCTGCCCGTGCGCGGCTACAGCCGCAGTGCGAAGCAGCTCGACGGCGTCACGACCTTCGCCGGCGACGGTGCGTTCGATTCGTGCATCGACGGCGCGAAGGTGCTCGTCAACCTGCTGCCGAGCACGCCCGACACCGACGGCATCCTGTCGTCCCGCACATTCGCGCGGCTCGCGCCCGGTGCGTATGTCGTCAACGTCGCGCGCGGCGCGCATCTCGTCGAAGCCGACCTGCTCGATGCGCTCGCGAGCGGCCGGATCGCCGCCGCGACGCTCGACGTGTTCCATCAGGAGCCGCTGCCCAACGATCACCCGTTCTGGCGCGCGCCGCGCATCACGATCACGCCGCACAGCTCGGCCGAGACGCTGCGCGCGGAGGCCGTCGAGCAGATCGCCGGCAAGATCCGCGCGCTCGAGCGCGGTGAGCGCATCGGCGGCATCGTCGACTACACGCGCGGCTACTGAACCTGCAAGCAAACCTGGAGACAACCATGACGTTCCCCACCGCCGTCAAGATCGTCGAAGTCGGCCCGCGCGACGGGCTGCAGAACGAGAAGACCTTCGTGCCGACCGACGTGAAGATCGCGCTCGTCGACCGGCTGTCGCGCGCCGGCTTCCGCAACGTCGAGGCCGCGTCGTTCGTGTCGCCGAAATGGGTGCCGCAGATGGCCGACGGCGCCGACGTGATGGCCGGCATCGAGCGCCGCGCGGGCACCGTGTACTCGGTGCTCACCCCGAACCTGAAGGGCTTCGAGAATGCGCTCGCCGCGCGCGCCGACGAAGTCGTGATCTTCGGCGCGGCCAGCGAGGCGTTCTCGCAGCGGAACATCAACTGCAGCATCGCCGAGAGCATCGCGCGCTTCGAGCCCGTCGCGAAGGCGGCGAAGGATGCGGGCGTGCGGCTGCGCGGCAGCGTGTCGTGCACGCTCGGCTGCCCGTACCAGGGCGAAGTGCCGGTCGCATCGGTCGTCGACGTCGTCGAGCGCTTCGCGGCGCTCGGCTGCGACGAGATCGACATCGCCGATACGATCGGCGTCGGCACGCCGAAGCGCACGCGCGAAGTGCTGTCGGCCGTCACGCGCGTGTTCCCGCGCGAACGCCTGTCGGGCCACTTCCACGACACCTACGGCCAGGCACTCGCGAACATCTACGCGGCGCTGTTCGAAGGGATCGAGATCTTTCACGCGTCGGTCGCGGGCCTCGGCGGCTGCCCGTACGCGAAGGGCGCGACCGGCAACGTCGCGACCGAGGACGTGCTGTACCTGATGCAGGGCCTCGGCATCGACACCGGCGTCGATCTCGCGCAGGTCGTCGCTGCCGGCGACTTCATCTCGAACGCGATCGGCCGCGCGAACGTGTCGCGCGCCGGTCGCGCACTGCTCGCCAAGGCGCAGAGCGCGGCCGACGCCGCGAACTGCGTATAACCCCGGTATTCGATGGATTCCTCAACATGACGACACCCGCTTCATTCGATTCCCTCCCCGATTCCGCGCGACGCGTCGCGCTGCTGCTGCGCGAGCGCGGCCATGCGAAAGGCATCGTGATGCTCGCCGAAACCGGCAAGACGTCGGCCGAGGCCGCGGCCGGGCTCGGCTGCTCGGTCGCCCAGATCGCGAAGTCGATCCTGTTTCGCCGCCAGTCGGACGGCGCGCCGGTGCTCGTGGTCGCGAGCGGCGTCAATCGCGTCGACGAGAAGAAGGTCGCCGCGCAGGTCGGCGCGGTCGGCCGCGCGGACGCGAAGTTCGTGCGCGACAACACCGGCTATGCGATCGGCGGCGTCTGCCCGATCGGCCATCTCGTCGAACCCGTCACGCTGATCGACGCCGACCTGCTCGAGCTCGACAGCCTGTGGGCGGCCGCCGGCCATCCGCACGCGGTGTTCAACCTGTCGCCGAACGAACTGGTGTCGCTGACGGGCGCGCCGGTCGCGGACGTCGCATTGCGGGAATCCGCATGAGCGACGTCGTGGCACCGGTCGGCACGGTGGCCTCGCCGTGCACCGACGTATGCCGGATCGATCCGCGCACCGACTGGTGCGCGGGTTGCCTCCGTACGCGCGACGAGATCAAGGGATGGCGCGCGTCGGATGACGACGCGAGGCGCGTGCTGCTCGCGCGGCTCGATGCGCGGCGGCGCCTGATTGCGAGGAGCGGCGCATAAAAAAAAAGCCGTTCAGCCTGACGGGCGAACGGCATCGAGATCGGAATCCTGTGAACGTGATCAACGTCACAGCCCGCATCATACGAGCGACGCGCACCGCTCGCATCGGGTGTTTCCCTACAACTTCTTACAGCGTCTTCCACGCGTGCGCGTGCCCCGCTTTTGCTCGCCATGCGCACGCCATCCGCGCGCAATATCCGCTCCCGAAACTCGCATTCGACGCGCCGCCGTGACACCCGCCGCGACGCCGAATCGTACGACCGTTTCAGTTGCCGACCGCCGCGCGACGCGCGGGCACGATGCGCCAGCCGAGATTCACGCCGGCCGCCGCGAGCAGGATCAGCAGCGCGCCGAGCACCTGCGTCCACGCGAGCGTCTGCCCGAACGCGAAGTGATCGACGACGATCGCGACGACCGGATAAACGAACGACAGCGCGCCGGTCATCGCGGTCGGCAGCTTCTGGATCGCGCCGTACAGCAGCACGTACATCAGGCCCGTGTTGACGACGCCGAGCACGATCAGGTCGAGCCACTGCCCGGCCGTCGCGGGCAGCGTGCCGAAGTGGGCGAACGGCGCGAGCAGCACGATGCCGATACCGGCCTGCAGCAGCGCGAGCAGGTGCGGCGGCGTCCCCTTCAGGTGCTTCGTGACGATCGACGAGATCGCATACAGGAACGCCGCGCCGAGCGACAGCGCGACGCCCTCCAGATATTCGCCCGGCACCGCGAGCACGGCCGGCTCGACGCGCACCACGGCGACGAGCCCGACGAACGCGAGCGCGAGCCACGCGAGCGTCGACGCGGTGATCCGCTCGCGGAACACGATCGCGCCGAGCGCGACGAGCATGAACGGCTGCGTGTTGTAGACGGCGGTCGCCATCGAGATCGATGCGCGCGAATAGGCGGCGAACAGCAGCAGCCAGTTCGCGACGATCGCGATGCTGCCGAGCGTCGCGAGCGCGAGCATCCGCGGCGAGAACAGCGCGCGGCGCAGGAAGCCGAATGCCGCGCAGACGATCGCGAGCGTCGCGGCACCGAACAGGCAGCGGAAGAACACGACGTTCGTCAGCGGCTGCTGCGACGACATCACGAGCCAGCCGATCGTGCCGGACATCAGCATCGCGACGACCATCTCGGCGGCACCGCGGCGAATTTCATTCGAGGCCATCATGAACTCCATTGAAAGAGAGTGGATGACCTCGATTCTAGAAACTTGCTTTCGCCGCAACCACGGCTAAACTGAAGCGAATCAGCCGATTGACCTTCGAAAGCAAAGCGATCATGCCGAAACGCCTTTCCCCGCCCGCCGTCGCGTCGCTCGACGCGACCGACCGCGCGATCCTCGCGGCGCTGGCCGACGACGCGCGTATCGCAACCAGTGAACTCGCCCGGCAGATCGGGCTGTCGGCCCCCGCGACCGCCGATCGTGTGCGGCGGCTCGAGGCGCAAGGCGTGATCGCCGCGTTCACCGTCGAGCTCGACCCGCGCGCGCTCGGCTACACGCTGCAGGCGATCGTCCGCGTGAAGCCGCTGCCCGGCCAGTTGCATCTCGTCGAGGAGATGCTGCGCCGGATTCCCGAATTCGTGGAGTGCGACAAGGTCACCGGCGACGACTGCTTCATCTGCCGGCTCTACCTGCGCACGATCGCGCACCTCGACGACATCCTGTCGAAAGTGACGGAGCGCGCCGAGACGAGCACCGCGATCGTGAAATCGACGCCGGTGCCGCGCCGGCTGCCGCCGCTCGTCGAGGACGACGGCGCGCACCGCTGAGGAGCCGGCACGCGCCGCCCGCGTGCCGTCAGGCGGCCGCGTCGCGCGCCTCGAAGAACGCGAGCAGTTCGTCGATCAGCGCGACGGGCGCCTCTTCCGGAATGTAGTGCCCGCAGTCGAGCGCGCGGCCGCTGACGTCGCGCGCGACGCGGCGCCATTCGTCGAGCGGATCGAAGCAGCGGCCGACGATCCCGTGCTCGCCCCACAGCACGCGCAGCGGGCACGCGACCTTGTTGCCGCGCTCGAGATCCGCACGGTCGTGCTCGAGATCGATCGTCGCGGATGCGCGGTAGTCCTCGCACATCGCATGCACGGCGCCCGGCTGCGCGAGCGCGGCCCGGTACGCGGCGAGCGCCTCGGGTGCGAACGGCGCGAGCCCGGCGGACCGGTTGCCCATCACGCGCTCGATGTAGGCATCGGTATGCGCGCCGACCAGCGTCTCGGGCAGCGGCTCCGGCTGAATCAGGAAGAACCAGTGGAAATACGCGGTCGCGAACGCGCGATCGGTTTTCTCGTACATCGCGAGCGTCGGCGCGATGTCGAGCAGCATCATCCGCTCGACGGCGTCCGCATGATCGAGCGCGAGCCGGTGCGCGACCCGCGCGCCGCGATCGTGCGCGCATACATGGAATTGCTCGAAGCCGAAATGCCGCATCACGGCGACCTGGTCGGCCGCCATCGCACGTTTCGAATACGGCGCGTGCTGCGCGTCGCTCGGCGGCTTGCCCGACGCGCCGTAACCGCGCAGGTCGGTGGCGATCACCGTGAAATGATTCGCGAGCGTCGCGGCAACGCGATGCCAGATCATGTGGGTTTGCGGATGTCCGTGCAGCAACAGGAGCGGCGGACCCGCGCCTCCTTTGACACCGAAAATGTCGGTGTCCTGCACCGTCACGCGAAACGGTGCAAACGCCTCAAACGACATGGTTTGTTTCTCGTTGGTTTGTTATGGCGGTTATTTTAGGAGCGCCGGCGCGTCTTCACAGCGCGGTAAACACCAGAATCCCTAGAAAGAGAACACTCACTCGATTGCCGCCACACCGCGCGATTTGCTAAGCTCGCGTAGAATCGCACGATCGTTCGTATTAATAAGGACGACCTCGTTTTGCAGCTTCGCTTTACCGCTTCGTTCCGCAGCTACACTCGAATGACCGTTCGACCGCAAAGCATGGCGGCGGCGCGACCGCGGCCGCCCCTGGAGACTGGAGACATTACATGGCATTGCCCACCGTCCTGCAGAACCTGACGCTGCCCGTCATCGCGTCGCCGATGTTCATCGTCAGCTACCCCGAACTCGTGCTCGCGCAATGCAAGGCGGGCATCGTCGGTTCGTTCCCCGCACTCAACGCCCGTCCGGCCGAACTGCTCGACGAGTGGCTCACGCAGATCCAGTCCGAGCTGGCCGACCACAAGGCGAAGCACCCCGACGCCGTGATCGGCCCGATCGCGGTCAACCAGATCGTCCATCAGTCGAACACGCGGCTCGAGCACGACGTGCGCGTGTGCGTCGAGCACAAGGTGCCGATCTTCATCACGAGCCTGCGCGCGCCGGCGCGCGAGATCGTCGACGCGGTGCACAGCTACGGCGGCATCGTGCTGCACGACGTGATCAACCTGCGTCACGCGCAGAAGGCGCTCGAAGCCGGTGTCGACGGGTTGATCCTCGTCGCGGCCGGCGCAGGCGGCCACGCGGGCACGACGTCGCCGTTCGCGCTCGTCGGCGAAGTCCGCAAGATCTTCGACGGCCCGATCGTGCTGTCCGGCTCGATCGCGAACGGCGGCTCGATCCTCGCCGCGCAGGCAATGGGCGCCGATTTCGCGTACATGGGCACGCGCTTCATCGCGACGCAGGAAGCGCACGCGATCGACGACTACAAGCACGCGATCCTGAACGCGAAATCGTCGGACATCATCTACACGAACCTCTTCACGGGCGTGCACGGCAACTACATCCGCGAGAGCATCGAGAAGGCGGGCCTCGATCCGGACGCGCTGCCGGAATCCGACAAGACCAAGATGAATTTCGGCGGCGACAAGACGAAGGCGTGGAAGGACATCTGGGGCGCCGGCCAGGGCGTCGGCCTGATGGACGACCTGCCGAGCGTGGGCGCGCTCGTCGAGCGCCTGAAGCGCGAGTACGACGACGCGAAGGCGCGGCTCGGCATCCCGCGCTGACGGCCGCCGCCGGCGCGCATCCCGTCGGACCAAACAAAAAAGCGCGAGCTGCAACGGCTCGCGCGTTTTGTTTTCATCGCCCCGCCGCGGCGGGATGCGCGGTTCACACCGCGCGCTTCATCCGCGTGATCGGCAGCACGCGCAGGCGCGATTCGATCGACGGGCACAGCGACTGCCCTTCGAAACGCGCCGCCAGGAAATCGACGAACGAACGCACCTTCGCGGACACGTGACGGCGGCTCGCGTAGACCGCATAGATCGGCGCCTCATGCGGCGGCACCGCATCGATCAGCACCGGCACGAGCCGGCCGGACTCGATGTCGTCGCCGACCACCTCGGTGCCGAGCAGCGCGATGCCCGCGCCCGCGAGCACGGCCGCACGCAGCCCTTCGAGATGGTTCACGATCAGGTTGCCGTTCAGGTTCACGCGCGACGCAGCGGCCGCGTCGATCACCAGCGCGTCGAGCATCGTCGAATTCGAATCGCGCCGCAGGTAGTTGTGGTGCGCGAGATCGGCGATCGTCTGGGGCGTGCCGTGCTTCTCGAGATACTCGGGCGACGCGACCAGCAGGATGTGCGCGGTCGCGATCTGCCGCGCGACCAGCGACGACGATTTCAATCCGTTCGGCGCCGCGCGCACCGCGACGTCGTAGCCTTCCTCGATCAGGTCGACCACGCGATCGGACAGCGTCATGTCGACGGTCACGTCCGGGAACCGGCCCGCATAATCGGTGACGGCCTGCATCACGTGCCGCAGCCCGAACGCGGACAGCGACGTGACGCGCAGCCTGCCTTGCGGCACCACGCTCGCGGCGCCGACGGCCTGCCCGGCTTCGTCGAGTTCCGACAGCGCCTGCACGAGGCGTTCGTAGTATTCGCGTCCGGCCTCGGTAGGCGCGACGCGTCGTGTCGTGCGATGCAGCAGCCGCGCACCGAGCTGCTGCTCGAGATGCATCACGTGCTTGCTCGCCATCGCAGCCGACATCTGCATGCGCTCGGCCGCGCCGACGAAGCTGCCCACTTCGACGACGTAGCGAAACACATTCATGCTGACGAGGGTATCCATCGAACTCGCTCGTAATGACGGGGGAATGGTCCAATTACGAGATAGGGTAACAAAGGCGGGGAAACAGAAAGGTCAAGAAAGGCAAAACGGCGCCGCGGGTGGCGGCGCCGTTCTGGCGGGAAAACATGCAGCCCGGACGCGCTTTTCGCGCGCATCCGGCGCGGCGGTCGCGCGTGCGCGTGCGCGTGCGCGTGCGCGTCAGAACTTCGCGCGGATGCCGGCGCCGAACGTGTTGCCGTTCGACAGGCCGCTGATGTGGTCGTTCATGTAAGCAGCGTAGACGTCCGTGCGCTTGGACAGCGGATAGTCGTAGCCGACGGCCCAGGTCTGGCGCGTCTGGTCGAGGCCGCCCGCGTCGCGCGAGTACGCGTACGACGCCATCGCGTTGCCCACGCCGAGCGGCACCGACACGCCGCCCTGCGCGGTATTCACGTGCCAGCTGCCCGCGACCTGGTCGTTCTTCGTATACATGTACTGGCCGAACAGCTTCACGTACTTCAGGTCGTAGGTCGCGCCGACTTGCGCGATGCCCTGGCTCTTCATGCCGGCCACCAGCGCGCTCAGGTCACGCGGGCCGTTGTTGAAGTTCACGTACTGGTAGACCGCGGTCGCCGCGAACGGGCCGTTCGCGTAGTTGAACTGCGCGCTCCACTTCTTCGAGCCGTTGTCGCCGGCCTGGTTGCCGAACGCGTACATCGCGCCGAAATTCAGGCCACCGAACGAAGGCGACGTGTACGACAGCGCGTTGTTCCAGCCCGAATCGCCGACGGCACCCTGGTCGCTCGGGTAGGTCGGGAACGTGCCGAGGCCGAGGAACACGTGGTACACCATCGGCGAGAAGGTGTACGAGTCGTAGAACGGGTTGAACAGGATCGTCGACAGGAACAGGTGCGTCGTCAGGCGGCCGGCCGTCACCGTGCCGTACGGCGAATCGATGCCGACGTACGCGTTGCGTGCGAAGAACGTGTCGCCCTGGAAGCGGCCGAACTGGCCGTTCTGCGCGCGGAAGAAGCTTTCCAGCGTGAAGATCGCCTTGTAGCCGTTGCCGAGATCCTCGGCGCCGTGCATGCCCCAGTACGACGTCGACATCCCGCCGCCGCTCACGTTCCACGCGCGGTCGCCGCCCGGGAACTTGGTGGCGCCGACCCATTCGTCGACCTGACCGTAGAGCGACACGCTCGACTGTGCATGGACGGGAGCGGTAGCCGCCACGCAGGCAGCCGCGGCGATCAGCTTGACGGACGTGCGCGACGCACGGCGAGCGAATGCTTTCATTGGATCTCCAGATTTTGTCGAATTGTCGATAAGTGGCGCGAGCGTTGTTTTTTGGAGCCGAGTGCTTGCGTCGTATGGGGCGCAGCCATCTTTACGGATCATTCGTCCGGTCAAAATTGCGCACACTTATTGCGGGTATAGCGGCAGCATTAACTTCGCGGAATTGATACATGGCCGGGTACCCGCCGACGGCCCGGCGTGGACGCGGTCGCACGGCCGGACGGCCGCGTGGCACATGCGAGCCGGGCGCGAAAGATAGCGCAATGCGACGGGAAAATCAGCGGAAATCTGTGCGCGACTGTGGCGAATTCGCATCAGCCGCCGGAGGGACGAGCGCGCGGGCGCTCAGTTTCGGTAGAACGGGGAGAAATACGGCGAGTGCGCAGGCTCTTCCTGCGAGCGGGGCGGCGGCATCGGACGGCCGCCGCGCTCCTCGTTGTAGCGCGCGACGTCGGCGCGGATCGAACCGGCGCGCAGCGGCACGTTGCCGCCGCCCGGCGGGCGCGGCATCTGGCGCACGTCGGCGCTGATCGGGCGATACGGGCTTTGCGCGGCGTAATGACCGTACGACGGCGTCGGCCGCAGCCCCCAGCGGGAACCGTAGCCGCTCACGCCGCCGGCGCGTGCACCGACGGGGGGCGTGACGTGGCGCCAGAGGGGAACCCCGCCGGCCGGCTGACCGTATGCGCGCATGTCGCCGCCACCGAAACCGTGGCCGCCGAATGCATGACCGCCGTGCGGCGGCTGCGCGAGCGCGAACGGCATCAGCAACGCGCCGAGTGCGCCTGCGACCCATCGTCCGATCTTCCGTTTCACCCGTTCCGTCATCGTGCAATGCCTGTCCATGCCCGCCGCCGGCTCCTTTCGGCCGACCCAAGGCTTTCAGCAGTAATTTATGAGCGCGCCGAAAGCGTGTCGAGCCAAAAAGTGTTATGTCGCCGGCATCGGTGTAACACCATGTTACTGCTAGGTTTTTTCACTTCGGCACGCGACCGGGACAGAACATTCTTCTGCCGTTTTGCGCATGGCCGGGCCGGTGCCGCGAACGCGGTCGCATGAGACTGATTCATCAATCGATTCCCACAATGAATTTGTGTAGTGAATCATCAACCGGGACAATGGCGCCATTCGCGCGCGCGCGACGCGCGCCCCCGTCGTTTCCGAATCGAGTTCCCGATGGCCCGTCCCCGTTTTCTTCCCGACAACTTCACGCTCGCGCTCGTCGGCACCGTCGTGCTCGCGAGCCTGCTGCCCTGCCGCGGCCCGGCCGCCCACGCGTTCAACTGGGCGACCAACATCGCCGTCGGCCTGCTGTTCTTCCTGCACGGCGCGAAGCTGTCGCGCGAAGCCGTCGTCGCGGGCGCGACCCACTGGCGGCTGCACGCGGTCGTGCTGCTCAGCACGTTCGCGCTGTTCCCGCTGCTCGGCCTCGCGCTGAAGCCGGTGCTGCAGCCGCTCGTCACGCCGACGCTGTATGCGGGCGTGCTGTTCCTGTGCACGCTGCCGTCGACGGTCCAGTCGTCGATCGCGTTCACGTCGATCGCGAAGGGCAACGTGCCGGCCGCCGTGTGCGCGGCATCCGCGTCGAGCCTGCTCGGGATCTTCGTCACGCCGGCGCTCGTCGGGCTGATGATCACGTCGCAATCGGCCGCCGCCGCGTCGCCGTGGAGCACCGTCGGCAGCATCGTGATGCAGCTGCTCGTGCCGTTCATCGCCGGCCAGTTGCTGCGGCCCGTGATCGGCGGCTGGATCGACCGCAACCGCGGCGTGCTGCGCTTCGTCGACCAGGGCTCGATCCTGCTCGTCGTCTACGTCGCGTTCAGCGAGGCCGTCAACGAAGGCCTCTGGCACCAGATCCCGCCGCGCGCGCTCGGCGGCCTGCTCGTCGTCAACCTCGTGCTGCTCGCGATCGCGCTCCTGCTGACCGCGTTCGTCAGCAAGCGGCTCGGCTTCAACCGCGCCGACCAGATCACGATCATCTTCTGTGGATCGAAGAAGAGCCTCGCGGCCGGCGTGCCGATGGCGAAGGTGATCTTCTCGGCGAACGCGGTCGGGGCGATCGTGCTGCCGCTGATGCTGTTCCACCAGATCCAGCTGATGGCGTGCGCGGCGCTCGCGCAGCGCTGGGGCGCGCGCGACATGAGCGGCGAGCACGACGAGGGCGACGC
This sequence comes from Burkholderia sp. HAN2018, assembly GCF_024704855.1. Classification (NCBI taxonomy): domain Bacteria; kingdom Pseudomonadati; phylum Pseudomonadota; class Betaproteobacteria; order Burkholderiales; family Burkholderiaceae; genus Burkholderia; species Burkholderia sp. HAN2018. Next base: position 11,221 of record NZ_QOBB01000195.1, read on the forward strand.
GGCATCGGCGCCCGGCGCGCTGAGCGCGGGCAAGCGCTGACGATCGGGGCGGCGGGACGGCCGCCGGGTGGTGCCGTCCCGGGGCTATTCCTTCCGCCTTCTGCCTTCTGCCTTCTGCCTTCTGCCTTCTGCCTTCTGCCTTCTGCCTTCTGCCTTCTGCCTTCTGCCTTCCGCCTTCCGCCTTCCGCCTCCCGCCTTTCCGCCTTCCGCCTTCCGCCTTCCGCCTTCCGCCTTCCGCCTTCCGCCTTCCGCCTTCCGCCTTCCGCCTTCCGCCTTCCGCCTTCCGCCTTCCGCCTTCCGCCTCCCGCCTCCCGCCTCCCGCCTTTCCGCCTTTCCGCTTTTCCGCCTCCCGGCGCAACGCCCTTCCACCCACGCACCGACACGCCCCCGACGCGATGCACCAGCAACGCCCGTCGCGTCACGAAATCTTCATTCAATTCTCCGCGAGCGGTGCCGTTAAGTCGGGCGTCCCGTCGATTCGGCTGCCCTCGCCCATGCCCGCGCCCCACCCCGACTCCGCCGCCACCCGCACCACGCGCCTGATCGCGGATCGTGCGCTGGCCGCCGTCTTCCAGCCGATCGTCGATCTCGGGTCGGGGACGGTCGTCGGCTACGAGGGCCTGATACGCGGCCCGCGCGGCACCGACCTCGAAACGCCCGCCGCGCTGTTCGCGCAGGCCGCGCGCGACGGCGAGACCATCGCGCTCGAACAGGCCGCCGCGCGCACCTGCCTCGACGCGTTCGCAGCGCTCGGCTGCGACGGAAAGCTGTTCCTCAATTTCAGCGCGGGCACGATCCTGCAGCTCGCGCGCGAACGCGAGCGCGCCCGCCAACTGCTCGACCGTGCGCGGGTCGGCGCCGAGCGCATCGTGATCGAACTGACCGAGCAGAACGCGACGACGGACATCGCCCACATCGGGCCGGCCGTCGCGTCGCTGCGCGACGCCGGCATCCAGTTCGCGCTCGACGACTACGGCACCGCGAACGCGAGCATGAACCTGTGGCTGCGCCTGCATCCGGACGTCGTGAAGATCGACCGCTTCTTCATCCACGACATCGCGCGCGACCCGCTGAAGTTCGAGGCCGTGAAGGCGATGCAGCACTTCGCGCAGGCGAGCGGCGCGCAACTGATCGCGGAAGGCATCGAGAACGAAAGCGACCTGATCGTCGTGCGCGACATGGGCATCTGCTGCGTGCAGGGCTTCCTGCTCGGCCGGCCGAACGCGCGGCCGTCGCGGGTCGTCGCACCGGCCGCGCGCGACGCGATCCGCGCGCCGCACATCGCGGTGTTTCCCGGCGCGACGCGCCCGGTGCGGCCGGCCGGCACGATCGCCGGAAAGATGCTGGTTCCGGCGCCGGCGCTGCCGCGCGACGCGACCAGCAACGACGTGCTCGACCTGTTCAACCGGATGCCCGACCTGCACGCGGTCGCACTCGTCGAACGCGGGCGGCCCGTCGCGCTCGTGGATCGCCGCGGCTTCATCGACCGCTTCGCGCTGCCGTACCACCGCGAGGTGTTCGGGAAGAAGCCGTGCCTGCCGTTCGCGAACGACACGCCGCTGATGATCGACAACGCGACGACGTTCGAGCAGCTCGCGATGCTGCTCGCGAGCCACGACCAGCGCTACCTCGCGGACGGCTTCGTCATCACCGAACACGGCCGCTACGTCGGGCTCGGCACCGGCGAGAGCCTCGTGCGCGCGGTGACCGAGATGCGCATCGAGGCCGCCCGCTATGCGAACCCGCTGACGTTCCTGCCCGGCAACATCCCGATCAGCGCGCACATCGACCGCCTGCTCCAGCGCGACGCCGGCTTTCATGCGTGCTACGTCGACCTGAACCAGTTCAAGCCGTTCAACGACCAGTACGGCTACTGGCAGGGCGACGAGGTGCTGAAGTTCGCCGCGACGGTGCTGGCCGGCGTGTGCGATCCGCAGCGCGACTTTCTCGGGCACGTCGGCGGCGACGATTTCCTCGTGCTGTTCCAGCGCGACGACTGGCGCCAACGCGCCGCCGACGCGATCGCGCGCTTCAACGACGGCGCGCAGCGCTTCTACACGCAGGCCGACCGGCAGGCGGGCGGGCTGCGCGGCGAGGACCGCCACGGCAACCCGGCGTTCTTCGGTTTCGTGACGATGGCGATCGGCGCGGTCGGCGTGCCGGCCGGCGCGCACGGCGCGAAGCGCTACGGCAGCGACGAGATCGCATCGGTCG
>NZ_QOBB01000196.1:0-13362 GCF_024704855.1 Burkholderia sp. HAN2018
CGATGCGCTCGCCTGCCGTGCCGCGTCGCGCAGTGCCGCCGCGATCGGGCCGTCCCACGCGACGTCGATCGAGCCTGTCGAACCTATGACCGTCAATGCGAGCTGCAGCGCGCCCGCCGCGTCGAACACCGGCACGCACATCGCGCTGACGCCGGGGCTCGGCAGGTCGACGCCGCGCTCGATCCCGCGTACGCGGATCGCGTCGAGCTCGGCCTGCGGCACGCCGGTGTCCGGCACGGGCTGCTCGCCGCCTGCAAGCGTGTCGGCCGCGCCGGCCTGGCTGGCGGCCATCGCGCGGAGTTGCGCGGGGTCGCCGAACGCGCGGAACACGCGGCCGGTGGCCGTCGTGTCGAGCGACATCACCGAACCGACATGCAGGTTCACGTGCAGCGGATAACCGCCGTGCTCGATGCGCACGATCGTCGGCCCGAGCGCGCCCGGCACCGACAGCGCGACGCTCAGGCCGACCGCTTCCGCGAGCCGCGCCGCGTGCGGCAGCGTCGCGCGATAGGCCGGCTGGCGCTCGATCGACATCAGCCCGAGCCGCAGCGACAACGGGCCCGGCTCGTAGTTGCCGGTGAGCGCGTCGCGCTTCACGAGCGCGAGCCGGGTCAGGCTGACGAGATAGGTGTGCGCCTGCGCGGTCGACAGGTCGGCCGCCGCGGCCAGCTCGGACAACCCGAGCGGCTTGCGCCGGCGCGCGAGCGCGTCGAGCAGCCGGCCGCCGACCTCGACACTCTGGATCCCGCGCTGCGCCTTGGGCGGCGCATCGTCTGCGCTGACTTCGTGGTTCTGCACGCGATGATTCTTCCGTTGACGAAACCCCGCATGGTATCCGACGCCATTTATCGCGCCAGCCCGCAGGTTTACCCGTATTAGACAATAGCAAGCGACTTTGCCATTGACAAATATTCGGCGCGAGAAGATGATCCGCTCACTCCCCTCAACACATGGCTCGCAGCCACGGAACGCAACATGGCCAAAGCATTCGCCTCCCAAGCCGATCTGGAAGAGAAGAAAGTCACCTGGACGAAGCTGTCCGAGAACGCGTACGCGTACACCGCCGAAGGCGACCCGAACTCGGGCGTGATCATCGGCGACGACAGCGTGCTGATCGTCGACACGACCGCGACGCCCGCGATGGCGCAGGACCTGATCGCGAAGATCCGCAGCGTGACCGACAAGCCGATCAAGCACGTCGTGCTGTCGCACTACCACGCGGTGCGCGTGCTCGGCGCGTCCGCGTATTTCGACGAAGGCGCGCAGCACGTGATCGCGAGCCGCGGCACGTACGAGATGATCGTCGAGCGCGGCGAGGCCGACATGAAGTCGGAGATCGAGCGCTTCCCGCGCCTGTTCGCAGGTGTCGAGACGGTGCCGGGCCTGACCTGGCCGACGCTCGTGTTCGAACGCGAGATCACGCTGTTTCTCGGCAAGCTCGAGGTGAAGATCATGCACGTCGGCTCGGGCCACACGAAGGGCGACACGATCGTCTGGATCCCGTCGCAGAAAGTGCTGTTCTCGGGCGACCTCGTCGAATACGACGCCGCGTGCTACTGCGGCGATGCGCAGCTCGAACAGTGGCCGGCCACGCTCGAGGCGCTGCGCGCGCTGAACGCCGAGAAGCTGGTGCCGGGCCGTGGCCCCGCGCTGCTGAACCCGGCCGAAGTGAACAAGGGCCTCGACTACACGAAGGATTTCGTCACGACGCTGCTCGCGCAGGGCCGCAAGGCCGTCGAGCAGAAGCTCGACCTGAAGGCATCGATGGCGCTCACGCGCGAAGCGATGGACCCGAAGTTCGGCCACGTGTTCATCTACGAGCACTGCCTGCCGTTCGACGTGTCGCGTGCGTTCGACGAAGCGAGCGGCATCACGCATCCGCGCATCTGGACTGCGCAGCGCGACAAGGAAATGTGGGCCGCGCTGCAGGACTGAGCGGCTTGCACAGGCGGGGTGTCCGACAGGGCGCTCCGCCTTTTTTCTGAAGCGGCGACCGGCCGCGGCGTTCCGCCGTCTTGCCGTCCGCCGTGATCCGAGCTCACTAGAAAGCAGGGCGCACGTACGCCCTGGGAGACGGCTGCGCGCCCGAATCGCGCAGCCCGTTTGGAGAGAGACATGCCCCAATCGCTTCATGCCGAAGCGACGCTCGCGCACGCGAGCGCTTCGGCTTCCGCATCGGCCGCCACGGACGACGCGCTGCTGTTCCGCAAGATCGCCTGGCGGATCGTGCCGTTCCTGTTCCTCTGTTACGTCGTATCGTTCCTCGACCGCATCAACATCGGCTTCGCGCAGTTGCAGATGAAGCACGATCTCGGCTTCAGCGACGCGATGTATGGCCTCGGCGCCGCGGTGTTCTACGTCGGCTACGTGTTCTGCGAAGTGCCGAGCAACATACTGCTCGCGCGTTTCGGCGCGCGCCGCACCTTCACGCGGATCATGCTGCTGTGGGGCATCGCGTCGACCGGGATGATGTTCGTGTCGCAGCCGTCGCATTTCTATGTGCTGCGGTTCCTGCTCGGCGTGTTCGAAGCCGGCTTCTTTCCCGGCATCGTGCTGTACCTCACTTACTGGTTCCCCGCGAACCGGCGCGCGGCCGCGATCTCGGTGTTCTTCGCGGGCGTCGCGGTGGCGGGGGTGCTCGGCGGCCTGATGTCGGGCTGGATCATGCGCGACATGGGCGGCGTGCTCGGCCTGCACGGCTGGCAGTGGATGTTCGCGATCGAAGGCGCGCCGGCGATCCTGCTCGCGTTCGCCGCGTTCACGTTCCTGGTCGACCGGCCGCAGGATGCCGCGTGGCTCACGGCCGATGAAAAGGCGCGGGTCGCCGCGCTGTGCGCCGACAGCCGCAGCCACGGCCACGCGCACGACGGGCGCAGCCTCGTGGCCGCGCTCGCCAATCCGCGCGTGTACCTGTTCGCGTTCATCTATTTCTCGCTGACCTGCGCGTCGCTGACGCTCAACTTCTGGATGCCGCTGATGATCCGCGATTTCGGCGTGACCGACGTCGTGGCCGTGAGCCTGTACACGGTCGTGCCGAACGCGGTCGGCGCGGTGGGGCTGGTCCTGATCGCGCGCCGTTCGGACCGGACCGGCGAGCGCCGCAAGCACTTCGCGTGCTGCACGATCGGTGGCGGGATCGCGCTCGCGGCGCTGACGCTGCACCTGCACAGCTTCGCGGCGATGCTCGCGTGCCTGTCGATCGCGGCGACGCTGATCTTCGCCGCGCTGCCGATCTTCTGGGCCGTGCCGACCCGCTACCTGTCGGGCAACGCGGCCGCGGCCGGGATCGCGCTGATCAGCAGCATCGGGATCACGAGCGGCATCGTCAGCCCGTGGGTGATCGGGATGATCCGCACGCGCACCGGCAGCATGGATCTCGCCGTGTATCTGCTGGCCGCGTTGCTGGTGGCGAGCGGCGTCGCGCTGATGCTCGGCGTGAAGGGCGAAGCCGCGCCGCGCGACTGAACGCGCAACGGCCGGTCGCCGCGCGCGGGCGGCGGCGACCGGCGCCCCATGTTCGCCCCGCACCCGAATCCATCGAGGAGACGATCGATGTCAGCCCCTCTTCAAGCCGATGCCGCGCGTGCCGTCGCGTCCGGCGCCGCTGCACCGGACGACGACGCGCTGTACCGGCGCATCGGCATGCGGATCGTGCCGTTCCTGTTCATCTGCTACATCGTGTCGATCCTCGATCGCAGCAACATCGGCTTCGCGCAGTTGCAGATGCGGCAGGATCTCGGCCTGACCGACGCGATGTACAGCCTCGGCGCCGTGCTGTTCTTCGTCGGTTACGTGCTGTTCGAGGTGCCGAGCAACGCCTTGCTGCGCCGCTTCGGTGCGCGCCGCACGTTCGCGCGGATCATGTGCCTGTGGGGCGCGGTGTCGGTCGCGATGATCACCGTCGACAGCGCGAAGCATTTCTACGTGCTGCGCTTCCTGCTCGGGCTGTTCGAGGCCGGGTTCTTTCCGGGCGTGGTGTTCTACCTGACGTACTGGTATCCGGCGCGGCGGCGTGCGTCGGTGCTGTCGATTTTCTACGCGGGCGTCGCGGTGGCGGGGATGGTCGGCGGGCTGCTGTCGGGCTGGCTGATGCGCGGGATGTCGGGCGTGCTCGGGCTGCACGGCTGGCAATGGATGTTCGCGATCGAGGGCGCGCCCGCGATCCTGCTCGGCGTGATCGCGTGGTTCTGGCTGTGCGATCGCCCCGAGCAGGCGCGCTGGCTGTCCGACGCCGATCGCCAGCGGCTTGCGGCCGACCTGGCCGCCGACCGCGCCGGTGCTGCCGGTGCCGCCGGTGTCGATACGCCGGCGCCGCATTCGCTGCGGCAGGTGCTGGCCGAACCGCGCACGTATCTGTTCGCGTTCATCTATTTTTCGCTGACCACCGCGCTCCTGATGCTGCTGTTCTGGATGCCGCTGATGATCCGCGAATTCGGCATCCACGACGTCGTGCAGATCAGCCTGCTGTCGGTCGTGCCGAATGCGATCGGCGCGGCCGGCCTGATCGCGATCGCGCGGCGTTCCGACCGCAAGCGCGAGCGGCGCCGGCACTTCGCGGCATGCGCGTTCGGCGGCGCGGTGGCGCTTGCGCTGCTGACGCTGCACCTGCCGAGCATCGTCGCGATGATGGCGCTGCTGTCGGTCGCGGCGATGCTGATCTTCGCCGCGCATCCGGTGTTCTGGGCCGTGCCGTCCGCGTATTTCTCCGGCGCGGGCGCGGCCGGCGGGATCGCGCTGATCAGCAGCATCGGCGTGTCGAGCGGCATGATCACCCCCTGGCTCGTCGGGCTGATCCGCACGCGAACCGGCAGCATGGATCCGGCGATGCTGATGATCGCCGCGCTGTTGGCCGCGTGCGCGGTCGCGATGCTGCTGGGGGTGCGGGCGGTGCCGCGTGCGGAGGCGGCGTGACGCCGGCGGCTGCGGTGCGATTCAGTGGAAGGACAGAAACAGCCCGGGCAGGACGAGCAGGCCGTGCAGCACCAGCGCCCCGTAGATCACGCCGCCGCGCGCCTGCAGGTCGATCGACAGGCAGGCGATCGCCGCGATGACGCCGATGGCCGAGAGGCCTGCCGCCCAGAACAGCGCGGTAATCAGCACGCGAACGCCGGCGTACGGATCGTCCATCGAACTGGCGAACACGTAGCCGATCAGGAGCGCCAGCAACTCGACGAGCGCGACGACGAGCAGACCTGTCGCGATTCGCGCGGTTCGTTTGGCATTGTCCATGGCAAGTCGTGGTGAGGAGAGCAAGGGGCGCAAGTCTACACGATCGGTTTCGAGCTGATCGCGCGACGGGGGCGGGGAAACCGGGCGGCGGACGCGGCGCGGATGTCGCCCGTCGCGCCGTCGCGTCGGCTACGCCCGATACACCTCGATCCGGTTGCGGCCGCGTTCCTTCGCGAGATAGAGCGCCTTGTCTGCGCGTGACAGCGGCTGGTACGCGCCGAAGTCCGACGCCCGCATCGCGTCGATGCCGATGCTGACGGTCAGCGTGACCTGCTGGTCCTCGTGCATCAGCCGCGCCTCTGTCGCGCGTTGCTGCACGCGCTGCGCGAATGCCAGCGCGGCGTCGAGATCCGCCTTCGGCAGCACGACCGCGAATTCCTCGCCGCCGACCCGGCCGACGATCCCGTCGGGCCCGGTTTCCGCGAGCAGCAGCCGCGCGAAATGCCGGAGCGCGCGATCGCCGACCGGGTGGCCCCAGCGGTCGTTCAGCGCCTTGAAGTGATCGAGATCGAGCATCAGCACCGCGGCGGCCAGGCCGGTCGTGCGCACGTTGCGCAGCGCGGCTTCGCTTTGCCGCATGAACGCGTGGCGGTTCGACAGTTGCGTCAGGTGATCGGTCGTGGCCATCCGGTGCAGCTCGGCCTCGATGTGCTTGCGGTCGGTCGCGTCGGTGATGAAGCCGTGCCACACGGTGCCGCCGTCGGCCGTGCGCTGCGGGCGCGCATCGCCTTCGCGCCAGCGCAGGCCCTGGCCGGGCAGCAGCACGCGATATTCGAGGCGCCACGGGGTCAGCCGTACCGACGAGTCGTGCAGCGACAGCCGATAGGCGACCAGGTCGGCCGGATGAATCCGTGTCTCGACCGCCTCCGCACTGTGGGCGACCTGCTCGGGCGTCAGTTCATAGATGTCGCTGACACCCGCGCTCGCGTAGGTAAAGAAGCGGTGCCCGTCGGCCGTTTGCCGCAGCTGGAACACGAGCCCGGGAACCTGGTCGGTGAGATCCGTGACGAGCGCGGCCGAGTCGCGCAACCGCGTGGCGAGCTCGCGCAGCGCGGTGATGTCGGTGGTCGTGCCGACCATCCGGAGCGCGCGGCCGTAGGCGTCGCGGGTGATCACCTTGCCGCGGCTGCAGATCCATTTGTAGGTGCCGTCCTTGCAACGGATGCGGTGCTCGACCGCGTAGCGGTCGGTGCGGCGCTCGAAGTGCGCGAGCATCGCGGCTTTCACGTCGTCGACGTCGTCCGGATGCAGCCGTTCGTACGCATCCTCGATCCGGGTGCCGAGCTCGTGCGGCGCGTAGCCGAGCAATGCCTTCCAGGCCGGCGAGTAATGGATCTCGCCGGTTTCCACGTTGCGATCCCACACACCGGTGCCGCTTTCGGTGAGCGCGAGCGTGGTCAGCGTGCTGTGTTCCTCGACGATGTCGAGCCGTTCGCGCAACGCGGCGGCTTCGATCGCGCGGCAAAGCGCGCTTGCCGCCAGCATGGCGAGGTCGTGGAGCAGCGTGCGTTGCGTGGCGTCGAGCGAGCGTTGCGCATCGTCGACGACGCACAGCATGCCCAGTGTCGCGCCATCGGGCGCGGCCAGTTCGCAGGCCGCGACGATCCGCGGCGCGTGAGGCGGGCCGGCGTCGCGTTGCCCGTTCGCATTCGCGTTCGTGTCGTCCGGCGCGAACCGCGCATCGGCGGCCGGATCCGGCTCGACCCGGGGTGGCAAGCCATCGGCGAAAAGGGGATCGGGCAGCGCGCCGTCGACGGCGAGCACGCGTGGCGCATCGGCATCCGCGTGCGCAATGAACGCGCCGGCGGCACCGAAATGCGCCCGCGCGACACGACAGACGGTGGCCAGTTCCGGCACGGGCGGGAGCGCGGGCTGAAGGTCGGCCGAACCGCGCGCGGAGGCCGGCGCGTCGCCGGTCTCGGTGATGAACATACGGACCCGCATGGTCGAGTTTGCATCGGACGATTGCCCTCGTGATCGGACGAATGCCGGTCGGACGAGGCCGCTTGGGGACTGCAATCGCAGAGCTTACTGTTGCGCGGAATGTGTGGCAAGCGAACCGGAATCGTCTGTCGGTATGCGCCATTTGCGCCGATCGGGAAAGAATCCGGTGCATGTTTCGGCAGACGAATCCACCGATCGGCACGCGCCGGGAAACGTGCCGCGGAACGCGGGGTGATCGTCAGCGATGCGCTGCCTGTCACCGGTTCCGCGGCGCGCCCTGGAGGGCGACGCGCTTGCTGCCTTCGACCTGCGGGACGTCGGGCGGTCAGTGTGCCGTCGCGTAGCGCGGCGCGGGCGTATCGGCCGACAGGTGCGGGGCCATCGTGCGGCGCGCGGCCTCGTAGGCGGCCCATTCGTCACCCGCATGCAGCGACGGGATCGTCACGAGTTCGCCGCGCTCGAAGCCGATCAGCGCCGCGTCGACCAGGTCGGACGCCGACATCACGATTTCCTTCGGCAGATGCTCGAGCGGCAGGCCGCCCGTCTGCCAGAAATCGGTGGCGGTCGCGCCGGGCAGCACGGCCTGCACCTGCACGCCCTTGTCGGCGAGTTCGTGATGCAGCGACTGGCTGAACGCGAGCACGAACGCCTTCGTGCCGCCGTACACGCCGTTCAGCGTTTCCGGCGAGATCGCGACGATCGACGAAATATTGATCACCGCACCGCGGCCGCGGGCGACGAAGCCGGGCACCGCCGCGTAGGTGAGGCGCGTGAGCGACGTCACGTTCAGGTCGATCATCCGGGTCATCGCGTCGACGTCGCTGTCGAGCAGCGGCGCGTGCGTGCCGACGCCCGCATTGTTCACGAGCAGCGTGATGCTCGCATCCTGCTTCAGCTTCGCCTCGACGGCGGCGAGGGCCGCGCGGTCGTTGAGGTCGGCGTCGACGATCTCGACGCTGCGCCGCGTGTCGTTCGTGATGCGATCGGCGAGGGCGGCCAGCCGGTCGCGGTTGCGCGCGACCAGGATCAGGTCGTAACCGCGGCGCGCGAGGCGGTCCGCGTAGACGGCGCCGATGCCCGACGAGGCGCCGGTAATGAGGGCGGTACCGCGATGTGCTTGCGTCATGATGTGCTCCGTTTCGATGGGATTGGCCGGATGGCGTGAAGCCATTCTGGCCGTGAATCGCTGTGACACAAATGACGTAGATGGGTATGATTCAGGACATCAGGCCAACTCACTGGCCGGGGAAGGGAGAACGCACATGCACCGCATCGGCTTTCTGATCAGCGACGGCTTCCAGATCATGGCGCTCGCCGCGCAGTCGGTGTTCGAGTACGCGAACATGGGCATGAGCGAGCCGTTCTACGTGATGGGCAACTATTCGGTCGACGGTGGCGACGTGCGCTCGTCGCTCGGGCTGCCGGTCGCCACGCACGCGCTGCGCGGGCAGCTTGCCGTCGATACGTGGATCGTCGCGGGCGTCAACGATCCGGTCGCGTCGCCGGCACCGCCTGGCGTCGTCGCGTTCCTGCGCCGCGCCAACGCGCGCGCGCGGCGGATCGCCGGCATCTGCACGGGCGCGTTCGTGCTGGCCGAGGCCGGGCTGCTCGCGCAGCGCCGCGCGACGACGCACTGGGCGTTCGGCCGCGACCTGCAGCGGGACTACCCGGAGATTCGCGTCGAGGAAGACCGGATCTACATCGTCGACGGCCCGATCTGGACGTCGGCCGGGATGACGGCCGGCCTCGACCTCGCGCTCGCGATGGTGGAAAAGGACCTGGGCGCGGATGTCGCCCGGTCGGTCGCGCACAAGCTCGTGATGCACCAGCGGCGGGCCGGCGGCCAGTCGCAGCATTCGGAAATGCTGGATCTCGCGCCGAAATCCGACCGGATCCAGAACGCGCTGAACTACGCGCGGCAGCATCTCGGCCGCGCGCTGACCGTCGAGGATCTCGCCGAAGCGGTGCACCTGAGCCCGCGCCAGTTCAGCCGCGTGTTCACGCTCGAGACGGGGCAGTCGCCCGCGAAGGCGATCGAGCGGCTGCGGCTGGAGTCCGCGAGGCTGATGATCGAGCAGAGCCGCCATTCTCTCGACGTGATTGCGAAGGAAAACGGCTTTCGCGACCGGCGGCACATGCGCGAGGCGTTCGTGCGCGGGTTCGGCGTGCCGCCCCAGGCGGTGCGGCGCGACGCGCGGTCGGATGAGCGGTCGGATGGGCGGGAGGCGGGCTGACGCGTGTGCCCGAGCTGCTCTGCGCGCGCCGGAAAAATCGCGCAGAATCTCGTCGACCCGCTTCGCGAGGAGACCCGATGCACACCGCCCCGTTCGACATTGCGATTCCCGATCACGCGCTCGATGACCTGCGCCGGCGCCTGCGCGCCACGCGCGCACCGACGCTGACACCCGCGGAGCCGTGGCAGCAGGGCGTCGACGGCGCCTGGTTGCGCGAACTGACCGCGTACTGGGCCGAACGCTTCGACTGGCGTGCGGCGGAGCGTGCGCTGAACCGGCTGCCGCAGTTCGTCGCAGACGCAGGCGGGCAGCGCGTGCATTTCATCCATCGACGCGGCGTCGGGCCGAAGCCTTATCCGCTCGTCATCACGCACGGCTGGCCCGGCTCCGTCTTCGAATTCGACGCGCTGATCGATCGCCTCTGCGACCCGGCGGCGTTCGGCGGCGATCCGGACGATGCGTTCGACGTCGTCGTGCCGTCGCTGCCCGGTTTCCTGTTCTCGCCGGCGCCCGCGGCACCCGGCATGTCGGCGTTTCAGGTCGCCGACCGCTGGGCGGCACTGATGTCCGGTCTCGGATACCGACGCTTCGGCGCGCAAGGCGGCGATCTCGGCGCAGGCGTGTCGATCGCGCTCGGCGCGCGGCATGCCGACGTGGTGGACGGCATCCATCTGAACTTCCTGCCCGGCAGCTACGAGCCGCCGACCGACGCGGCCTTGCCGCTGACCGACGAGGAACGGGCGTTCGTGACGCAGCGCGGCGAGTGGGCCGCGCTGGAAGGCGGATACGCGCACGTCCACATGACGAAGCCGCAGACGCTCGCCGTCGCGCTCAACGATTCGCCGGCCGGGCTGGCCGCGTGGATCGCCGAGAAATTCCGCGCGTGGAGCGATTGCGACGGCGACCTGGCGCGGCGGTTTTCGCACGACATGCTGCTGACCGGCATCTCGTTGTACTGGTTCACCGGCTGCATCGGCTCGTCGATGCAGATGTATTGGGAAAACCGGCTGCAGCCCATGCGCTTCGCGGCCGGGCAGCGCGTGGCGGTGCCCGTCGGGTTTGCGCGTTTTCCGAAGGAAATCGGCCGCCCGCCGCGCAGCTGGCTCGAACGGGTGTTCGACGTCGTGCAGTGGACCGACATGCCGAGCGGCGGCCATTTTGCCGCGATGGAGGAGCCGGATCTGCTGGCCGACGATGTCCGGCGGTTTTTCCGGCGGTTTCGGTAACGCTCAGGCAGGCCGGGGACGTTGGCGAAGGGCGCCGGCTGCCATCCGCACATCAGCGCGAGCCCGCGCCGCACGGATCGCGACGCGGCGATGCCGCCAGTCTTATCGCGTGACGAACGGCGCGGCGTCGTCCGGCGCCGTGCGCGCATGCTTGCGCTGGCGCAGCAGCGCGACGCGGCAGTTCTCGCGCGCGGTTTCGCGGCCTTCGTCGTCGAGCAGCACCAGATCGCCGCGCATCACGTTCAGCGTGATCACGTCCTCGCCCGGCGCGCCGAGCGTTTCCGGTGTATGCACCGAGCCGGCCGGTTCGAGCACCGTCGAGCCGGCGTGCGCAATCCAGTCGTATTCGAGGTAGCGCCACGCACCCTGCAGCGTATGGACGAATACCTCGCCGTCGTGGCGATGGCGCGGCAGCGTGCCGCCGGCCGGCATCTTCAGCAGCGCGGTGAGCGTGTCCTCGGCCGCGTTGATGTGCAGGTACTTGATCGCGAGCCCGGGCAGGTCGGCGCTCATCGGCAGCCACGGCAGCGCGTCGCCGGGCAGGCACGAGATCGGCGGCAGGTCGGTGGAGAGCGGAGCGGACGGCTGCGTCATGGCGGGAAGCGGAGCGGAAATCGGGAGCCCGCATTATCGCAGAGCCGGCTTGCGCGGCCGAATGCGACGTTTCGCATCGGCTCGAGCGCACGCGAAGGGACGATGCTTACAAGGTGAAATATGCAGCTAAACTGTACAGTTTGACTGTATACCTGCTATCTTGAATTCATGAACCCGCCATTACCTCCCTCCGACGCGCTCCCACTGGCCGGTCTCGCCGGCGAACTCCGCATCTCGGTCGGCAAGCTGATGCGGCGGATGCGGGAGCAGATCCACCCGAACGACCTCACGTCATCGCAGAAATCGGTGCTGTTGCGGCTCGACCGCGACGGCCCCGCGACCGTATCGGCCCTGGCGCGTGCCGAAAGCGTGCGCCCGCAGTCGATGCGCGTGACGGTCGCGACGCTCGAGGCGCTGGGCGCCGTCAGCGGCGAGCCCGATCCCTCCGACGGCCGGCAGACGCTGATCGCGGTCACGCCGGGTTTCCGCAAGGTGCTGCAGGCGAACCGCGCGGCCAAGGATGACTGGCTGTTCCGCGCGCTGCACGCGCAACTGTCGGCGGCCGAGCAGGCCGAGCTCGCGTCCGCCGTGAAGCTGCTGCAGCGGCTCGCCGAATTCCAGGAAACGCCGCGCCCTTGAACCGCATCGGCCCGCTTGCCGAAAGGACAACCCGAACATGAACCTCCCGCATCTCGTCGCGTATTTCTTCGGCGGCGCGTTTCTCGCGAACGTCGTGCCGCATCTCGTCAGCGGGTTGCGCGGCGAGCCGTTCCAGACCCCGTTCGCGAATCCGCCCGGGCGCGGGTTGTCGTCGTCCACCGTGAATGTCGTGTGGGGCGTCGCGAACCTCGTGATGGCTTATGTGCTGGTGTGCCGAGTGGGCGATTTCGACCTCCGGGTCACGGCCGATGCAGCGGCGTTCGGTCTCGGCATCCTCGCGCTCGGCCTGTTTCTCGCGTGGCACTTCGGCGAGCTGCACGGCGGCAACGAGCCCGACCGGGAGCGGCCATGAGCGTGCCGGCGGCGGGCGTATTCCGTTCGCTTCGCAGTTTCAACTATCGTGTGTGGGCGATCGGTTCGCTGGTGTCGAACATCGGTACGTGGGTCCAGCGCACCGCGCAGGACTGGCTCGTACTCACGCAGCTCACGCATCACGACGCATCGGCCGTCGGCACGGTGATGGCGTTGCAGTTCGGGCCGCAGTTGCTGCTGTTGCCGTGGACCGGCTACGCGGCCGACCGCTTCGACCAGCGCAAGCTGCTGATGGTGACGCAGGCGCTGATGGGCGTGCTGGCGCTGGTGCTCGGCGCGCTGACGGTCACGGGTGTCGCGCGGCTCGAGCATGTCTACGTGTTCGCGTTCCTGTTCGGCTGCGCGGCGGCGTTCGACGCGCCCGTGCGGCAGACCTTCGTCGCGGAACTGGTCGGCGATCGCGAACTCGCGAACGCGGTCGCGCTCAATTCGACGTCGTTCAACGCCGCGCGGATGATCGGCCCGGCGGCGGCGGGTTTCATGATCGCGTCGGTCGGCACGGGCTGGGCGTTTGTCGCCAACGGGCTCAGCTTCTTCGCGGTGCTGGTGTCGTTGTTGCTGCTCCGCGAGGACGAACTGCGCGCGAACCTGCGGGCGGGCCGCTCGCGCGGCGGCCTGCTCGACGGGTTCCGCTACGTGTGGCGGCGCGACGACCTGAAGGCGATCCTCGTGATGCTGTTCCTGATCGGCACGTTCGGGCTCAATTTCCAGCTGTTCATCTCGACGATGGCGGCCAGCGTGTTCCACGTCGATGCGCGCGGGTTCGGCGTGCTGTCGTCGATGATGGCGGTCGGCACGGTGTCGGGTGCGCTGCTCGCCGCGCGCCGCGAGCAGCCGCGCTTCCGGCATCTGTGGTTCGGCGCGGCGCTGTTCGGGCTCGGCTGCACGCTCGCCGCGCTGGCGCCGGGCTATTGGCTGTTCGCCGCCGCGCTGGTGCTGACCGGGATCGCCGCGATCACCTTCATGAACTCGACCAACAGCCTGATGCAGTTGTCCACCGAGCCGGCGATGCGCGGCCGCGTGATGGCGCTGCGCCTCGCGGTCGCGCTCGGCGGCACGCCGATCGGCGCGCCGGTGGCCGGCTGGGTCGCGAACCATCTCGG
>NZ_QOBB01000197.1:0-13336 GCF_024704855.1 Burkholderia sp. HAN2018
CGCTGCGCGGCTGGCAGCCGGCCGAGGATGCCCAACGCGTCGCGCGCTGGTTCGACGAGCCGCGCGTGCGCGACGGCTGGCCGGTCACGCAGCCTGGCGTGGACGGCGGGCAGGGTGCGGCGCCGGATGCCGATCCGCACGTCACGCCGCTCGTCGGCTGCTTCGACGGCGAACCGTTCGCGTATTTCGAGGCGTTCTGGCTGAAGGAAGACGCGCTCGCGCCGCACGTCGCTGCGCGCGACTACGACCGCGGGTTGCGGATGCTGGTCGGCGAATCGCGCTGGCGCGGCCCGCATTGCGTGGCGGGCTGGCTGCCGTCCGTCGTTCATTACCTGTTTCTCGACGACCCGCGTACCGAAGCGGTCGGCTGTGCCGTTCCGGCCGGCCACGCGCGGGTTGCCGACCATCTCGCGCGGCATGGCTTCGCGCGGCAGCGCCGTCTCGCGCTGGCCGACGCGCAGCCGCTGTGGATGCGCACGCTGCGCGAGACGTTCTTCTCCGGCCGTCACGTCTGACGGGCCGGATTCACCGACAAGGGAGCTGAGACATGCAGAGAGAAACCGTATTCGACCTGATCGGCGTCGGCTTCGGGCCGTCGAATCTGGCGCTGGCCGTGCGCCTCGCGGAGCGCGGCGGGCTCGCCCATTGCTTCGTCGAGCGCCAGCCTGAATTCGGCTGGCATCGCGGGATGCTGCTCGACGACTGCCGGATGCAGATCTCGTTTCTGAAGGATCTCGTCACGATGCGCGATCCGAAAAGCCGCTACACGTTCATCAACTACCTGTTCGAACGCGGCCGGCTGAACGAATTCGTCAACCTGAAGAACTTCTACCCGACCCGCGTCGAATTCCACGACTACCTGAGCTGGGTGGCCGACGCGTTCGACGATCGCGTCCATTACAGCGAGACCGTGCTGGGCATCGAGCCCGTGCGCGGCGACGGCGCGCGGATCGACGCGCTGCGCGTGTTGTCGCGCGACGCCACCGGCCACGAGCGCCAGCGCGTCACGCGCGCGCTGTCGGTCGGCGTCGGCGGGACGCCGGCGATCCCGGACGCGTTCGCCGCGCTCGGCCGCGACCGCGTGATCCACTCGTCGTCCTACCTGACCGACATCGACCGGCTCGTCGCGTCGCCGGACGGCGA
The DNA here is from genome assembly GCF_024704855.1 of Burkholderia sp. HAN2018. Lineage (NCBI taxonomy): Bacteria > Pseudomonadati > Pseudomonadota > Betaproteobacteria > Burkholderiales > Burkholderiaceae > Burkholderia > Burkholderia sp. HAN2018. The sequence continues at coordinate 1,144 of NZ_QOBB01000197.1, forward strand.
GCGCCGCCGCGTCGCGGTGATCGGCGCGGGGCAGAGCGCGGCCGAGGTGTTCATCGATCTCGCGCGCCGCTTCCCGCATGTCGACGCGAGCCTCGTGATGCGCGCGGGCGCGCTCAAGCCGGCCGACGACAGCCCGTTCGTCAACGAGATCTTCAGCCCCGAATTCACCGATGTCGTCTATGCGCAGCCGCATGACGCGCGCCGCGCGCTGCTCGAGCGCTATCGCGACACGAACTACGCGGTGGTCGACCGGCCGCTGATCGAACAGATCTACGAAATGCTGTACCTGCAGCGCATCGACGGCACGCCGCGTCATGCGCTGCTCGCGAACAGCGCGATCGAGGGCGCGGCGCGCACCGCCGACGGCCGCATCGAGCTGACGTTGCGCGACCGGATGAGCGGCGCGACGCGCGTCGAGCGCTTCGACGCGCTCGTGCTCGCGACCGGCTACCGCCGCGACACCCATTCGGCGCTGCTCGAAGGGCTCGCGCCGCACCTGGGCGATGCGCTCGAGCGTGGCGACGTGACGCGCGACTACCTGCTCGCGACGCCCGCGCACTTCGCGCCGCGCATCTACCTGCAAGGCTGCTGCGAAGACAGCCACGGTTTGTCCGACACGCTGCTGTCGGTGCTGGCACGCCGCGCGGACGAAATCTGCGCGTCGCTCGAAGACGGGATCGCGCCCGCCCATGACGAAGGCGCGGCCAAGGCAAGACAAGAAAACGGGGTGAGCGCGGGCCGGATGGCTTTCGCTCTTTGACAAAGGCGCGGTCGGAGACCGCATGAAAAAAGTGGAGCAGAGAAAGATGGAGTGGGCAACAGGCACGCGTTTGCGTGCGATCGCAGCCGCGGCAAGCGTGGCGTTCGGTGCGGCGGCGGGGCAGGCATATGCCCAGACGGCGCCGGCCGTGAACGCAGGCGCCGCGGCGTCGGCCAGCAGTGCGCAGGGCGGTGCGGCGGCGAGTGCGTCGACCGGTACGCTGCCGACGATCAACGTCAACGCGGCCTCGGAAGGGGACGGCACGGTCGGGCTCGTCGCGAAGCGCAGCCGGACCGGCACGAAGACCGATACACCGATCAACGAGATCCCGCAGACGATCAACGTCGTCACCGCGCAGCAGATCGAGATGACCGGCGCGACCGACGTGAACGCGGCACTGCGCTACGTGCCGGGTTTCTCGTCGTACGGCTCGGACAACCGTTCCGACTGGTACGCGGCACTGCGCGGCTTCACGCCGACCGCCTACGTGAACGGGCTGCAGGTGCCGAACACGATCAACCTCGCGAGCTGGCGCGTCGATCCGTACATGATCGACAGCATCACCGTGCTGCGCGGGCCGACCTCGGTGCTGTACGGCGCGGGCGACCCCGGCGCGATCATCGACGTGCAGACCAAGCTCGCCGACGGCGAGCGCGTGCGCGAGGCCGGCGTACAGATCGGCAACTACGCGCGCAAGCAGTTCATGATCGACGTGGGCGACAAGCTCGACCCGGACGGCAAGTACGCGTACCGGTTCGTCGGCGTCGCGCGCGACGGCAATGCGTTGACCGGCCCGAACAACGACCAGCGCGTCGCGCTCGCGCCGTCGTTCCGCTGGCGCCCGAACGCGGATACGTCGCTGACGCTGTCCGCGACGTACCTGCAGGACTGGGGCGACATCTCGTCGAACTTCGTCCCGGCGGTGGGCACGGTGCTGCCGAACCCGAGCGGGCAAATCGACAAGGACGTCTACGAAGGCGACCCGAACTTCAACTACTACCGCAAGAAGCAGTGGTCGGTCGGCTACCAGTTCGAGCAGAACCTGACTTCGGCGTGGAAGTTCCGGCAGAACGTCCGCCTGATGCACCTGTCGCTCGACAACGGCTCGGTGTTCGGCAACGGCTTCGTCGACGGCAGCACGACCGACGTGTCGCGCTGGGCCGGCGTGTTCCAGATGAACTACAGCCGTTTCGACATCGACAACAACGTCGAGGGCCGCTTCGCGACGGGCCCGCTCCAGCACACGCTGCTGCTCGGCTTCCAGTACAACCGCCAGACCGCGACCGACAGCGAATGGCTCGCCGCCGCGTCGCCGCTGAACATCTACAACCCGGTCTACACGCCGGTCACGCTGTCGGTGTTCTCGAATCCGGACACCACGATCCGTACGAACACGTACACGACGATGAACACGTTCGGCCTGTACGCGCAGGATCAGATCAAGTGGAACCGCTGGACGCTGACGCTCGGCGGCCGCGAGGACTGGGTCAACATGCGGATGGACGACCGCGCGGGCGGCACGTCGACGAAGGCGGACGTGACGGCGTTCACCGGCCGCGTCGGCCTCACGTACCAGGGCGACTACGGGCTGTCGCCGTACGTCAGCTACGCGACGTCGTTCAACCCGCTGATCGGCGTGAACCTGCTCGGCGGCGGGCTGCCCCAGCCGACGCGCGGCAAGCAGATCGAGGCCGGCCTGCGCTGGCAGCCGCCCGGCAAGAACCTGATGCTGAACGCGGCGATCTACCAGATCAACCAGACCAACGTGCTCACGCCGGCGCTGCCGGATCAGGACCCTACCGGCACGAAGTCGGTGCAGACCGGTGAAGTGCGTTCGCGCGGGATCGAGCTGAGCGCGACCGGCAAGGTCACGCGGAACCTGTCGCTGATCGCGTCGTACGTGTACCAGGACGTGAAGAACGTGAAGGCGAACGATGTGTCGCTGAACAACTGGCCGGTCGATATTCCGCGTCCGCGCCAGATGGCGTCGCTGTGGGCCGACTGGACGTGGCACACGGGGCCGCTGTCGGGCCTGGGCCTTGGCGGCGGCGTTCGCTACCAGAGCGCGTCGGCCGGTGCGGCCGACAACTCGCTGACGGTGTCGAGCGTCACGCTGTTCGACGCGGGCGTGCATTACGACACGCGTAACTGGCGCTTTGCCGTGAACGGGACGAACCTGTTCAACCGCCACTACATCAGCGGTTGCCAGTCGATGAACGTCTGCGTGTTCGGCACCGACCGCACGGTGATCGCGACCGCGAAATACAACTGGTGACGATGCGTGCCGCGGCCCGCCGGCCGGCCGCGGCGCCTTCGTCCGCTTTTCCACGACGCATCCATGCCGAAGAAAAATCTCGTCTACATCCAGTCGCTGCGCAACGGCGCAGCCGATCGCGCCGGCCAGCCGGTCGCTTATCAGGGCGGCACGCGCTACATGAAGGCGCCGCTCGAATTCCTCGTCGAGCGCTTGAACGACTCGCCGCTCGGCGAGCGCTACACGCTCAAGGGCGTGATCGTCGACGACGACGACGGTTCGCCGACCGACCGCGCGAAGGTGGCCGACTACGGTTTCGCCCGCACGCCGGGCCGCCCGTGGATCCTGCCGGAAGGGTTGACGGTGCAGGGCCGGCCGGTCGACGAACTGTTCTGCACGATTGCGTCGACATACCGTCGGCTGCCGCGCGACGCACGCGAGCGTGCGGCCGGCAAACAGGCGTTCGAGCGCCGCCTGCTCGAGCGCCTGCTCGAACTCGAAGCCGATGTCGTCGTGCTCGACGGACTGCTCGTGATCCTCGACGAGCTCGTGCGGCCCGGCGCGCGCTTTCACCGGCGCATTGCCAACATCCACCCGGGCATCACCGCCGACGGTTCGCCGTACCAGCGACGCGGCGCATGGGCGACGCTCGACGCGCTGCACGGCGCGCGCGGCGAACGGGTCGACTGGGCGAGCGGCGCGACGTCGTCCGTCGAGCCCGTGATGATGACGGGCGCGTCGTTCCACTACGTCGACAACGGCATCGATTCCGGCGAGGTGATCTGCGACGTGCTCGACACGCCGATCGCACCGGACGACACGATTCTCGAACTGCGCTGGAACAACTTCCAGCGCAGCCTGTTTCCGGCGCTCGAGCGGGGGCTGCACGTTCTCGCCGATCGCCACGACGCGGGAGCACTGTGATGCAAGACACGCTGACGAAACCGGCCGGCGCCGCCGACGCCGTCGAAGGTGAAGTGGCCGCGGCGCTCGACGGCGCCGCGCACGGGCCGGCGATGACGGTCGCCGAGCGCTCGCTCGACGCGTGGCGGCCCGACGATTCGCCGGAGGCACTGCTCGCGGCGTTCGTCGCGCTCTTCAACACCGACACGCGATACGACGCGGCGACGATCACGGTGCCGCTCGGCGGCGCCGATGCGGCGGCTGTTGCGTCGTATGTGGCGCGCGCGGTGCGCGAGGGCGTGATCGACGGCGCGCAGGCCGAGGGCGACACGCTGCGGTTCACCGTATCGCGCACGACCTTCTGGCAGAACCCGCGACCGTGGCTGAAGGCGCCCGCGTCGGGCGGGATGCCGCTGCGCCATGCGATCACGAACGGGCACCGGCACCCGGTGCGTCCGCCGTCGCCGGCCGGCGAGATCTATGCACGCCATATGCCGCAGGTCGGGATGACGTTCAGCCTGCGCACCGTCGACATCGACGCGCATGCGGACCTGTTCAGCGGCTGGATGAACCTCGATCGCGTCGCGCATTTCTGGGACCAGCGCGGCACGCGCGACGAGCATGCGGCGTATCTTGCCGAGCGGCTCGCCGATCCGCACATGCACCCGATGATCGGCTATTTCGACGACACGCCGTTCGGCTATTTCGAGTTCTACTGGGCGAAGGAGGATCGTCTCGCGCCGTTCTACGATGCGCACGACTACGATCGCGGGCTGCACCTGCTGATCGGCGATTCGCGGTTCCAGAGCGCCGGCAAGCTGCATGCATGGTGGAGCGGGGTGCTGCACTACATGTTCGTCGACGAACCGCGCACGCAGCGGCTCGTCGGCGAGCCGCGCGTCGATCACGTGCGGCACATCGCGTACATGCACCGGCTCGGGTTCTACACGCTGAAGGAGTTCGACTTCCCGCACAAGCGCGCGGCGCTCACCGTGATCGAGCGAGACACATTCTTCGACACTTTCCGGTTGCCGTGACGGCGCGGGTGCGCAGCGTCGGTGCGACGTTGCGCGCGGTGCGGTGCCGCACCGGCATCGGCCGTTCGGGATATGGACTGCGTGGCCTGCGTCGTGAAGAATGGATCGCTCTCCTCATCGACGACAGGCCGGCAACATGACAAAAACACCCGTGGCAGCGTGGGGCGCGACGTCCGATTTGCGTCCTCTCAATTTGACATATGCTGGCATATGTCTAGAATGGGCGCATCGTACTCCCATGGAGTGGCTCATGCGCACCGTTTCCATTTTCAAGAACGCCCGTAACCAGGCAATCCGCATCCCGAAGGACATGGAGTTCGAGGGGGTGACGGAACTCGAGATCCGCCGCGAGGGCGACACACTGATGCTGCGGCCGGTGCGGCCCACGTGGCTCTCGTTCGCGAGCGAACCGCTGGCCGACGCCGATTTCCTCGTCGAACGCCCGGCCGTGATCGAGTCCGGCCGCTTCGACCTTTCCGGCGGCGCCGCGCCGACGGAGTCCGGCCAGTGACCACGCTCTACATGCTCGATACGAACATCTGTTCGTTCATCATGCGCGAGCGGCCGCCGGTAGTGCTGTCGCGGCTGCAATCGTGCGTCAATGCGCAGCACCGGATCGTCGTGTCGGCCATCACTTATGCCGAAATGCGGTTCGGCGCAGTCGGCAGGAAAGCGTCGCCGAAGCATGCGGAACTCGTGACGGCCTTTGTCTCGCGGCTCGATGGCGTGCTGTCGTGGGATACGGCGGCCGTCGATGCGACGGCCGCGATTCGTGCCGATCTCGCCGCGCGTGGCACGCCGATCGGTGCGAACGATGCGTCGATCGCCGGGCATGCGATCGCGGCCGGTGCGGTGCTCGTCACGAACAACGGCCGGGAGTTCGGCCGGGTGGCCGGGTTGTCGCTCGAAGACTGGGCGGCCTGAGCGCGGCAGTGCGAAAGCGGGATGGCGTCGCGGCTTCACATCCACAGCGTCGTGTCATGCGTGCGGTGCGGTTGAATCCGCGAGAAAGGCGTCGCGGAATGCGTCGAGATACCGGTTGGCGTCATCGCTGAATTCACCCGGCAACAGCGCGAACGCACGTGCCAGCAGATCCTGGCCGAGCGTGGCATAGGTCGCTTCGTCGGACAACAGCACGCGGATCGCGTCGCGCGTGTGCGGCGAGGCAATCCGTTTCGCGTCTCGCGCGAGCAGCGCGGCGGCGGCAAGGCCGGGCTGGAACGCATGCAGCTCCAGCAGGTCGGGGGCGGCGTCCCAGATGCGCTCGCGATTGCCTGCATCGTGAAAATTCCGCAGCAGGAACAGCAGGTCGTACGCATCGCTGTTCTGGCGTGCCCGCCGGTCCTTCCAGGCGAGCAGCTTCAGCAGCGCGAGCGCCGGCAGGCTGGCCACCGGCACGACGGTGCGCGCGTCGATCGACACCGGCTGCGCGGTGTCCACCGCTTCCTGGAAACCGAGCACGTTCAGCACGAATTCGCCGCCCGGTGGCCACGCGATCGCGCCCGGCGGCGTTTCGAGCGGCCCGAACGGCACGAGATCGAGTTCGGTGCGAAAACCGTGCGTGCCGCTGTCGAACAGCAGTTTCTGCTGTTGTTTCGGTGCGCGCGTGAATTGCCCGGTCGCAACGAGCGTATCGACGAGCTGCGCGTGAAACGGCCAGCTCACCACGCACACCGCGACGTCGACGTCCCGTGTCGCACGCACCGGCCGGATGCCGTGGACGTGCCACATCAGGATGTCGCGCGCGGTTGCGCCGGCGACGACGAAGGCCGCATCGACGCGCGCGCAGGCACGGCTCACTGCTTGCAAGAGTGCGACCGCCGCCGGGTCGAGCGGCCGGCGCGCGTCGACTTCAAGCGGGCGGATGGGCGAGGTATCGGTCATGGATCCGTTCGGCGGCGGCAAGGTTGCGGCTGTCCCCGGACGAGACGAGATCCGCATAGATCAGGAGCGGCGGTACGAGCGGCATGCGCGGCTCGTGCCAATCGAGCGCGGGCGAGTGCGGCCAGAATGCTTCGACGATTTCGACGTCGCCGTGGTCGTCCGGGCGCAGGCGGGCCTGGAGCAGCAGGCGGTTCGATGCCGCGCCGTGCGTATAGACGGTGATCCCGGCCGGCTTCAGATCGTGCGTCAGCAGGTCGGCCGCCGGTTCGCCGCCGAGCCGCGCATCGAACGACGCGAAATCGAAATCGCGCCACCAGTCGGGCGCGAGGCTGGCATAACGACGGCTCGGCAGTTTCGCGCGCAGGCGGCTCGGGTACAGCGCAACCCATTCGTGCACGAAGCGCGGCCAGTCGGGTATCAGGCGCTCGCCATTGCGGCGCTGCCCGACGAGGCCGCGCGCGATCAGGTCGTCCATCGCGAGGTTGACCGTGCCGAGCGCGACACCCGATGCGGCCGCAATCGCCCGATACGGCTGCGCGACGAGGCCCGGCTGTGTCGCGACCGCGAACATCACGGCCAGCCCCTTCGGCGTCGTCGCGCGCGATGCCTGCCGGCGCGGCGTGCGTGCGGGTTTCGGCCGGCCCGCGATCATCACGGTCGCTTCCGGCTGGATCAGGCATGCGTTGCCCGCGGTGTCGAGAAACGGGATGCCCTGGTCGGTCAGGTCGGCGGCCAGTTCGGCCGAAAGATAGGGGGCGATCAGCATCAGCGGCCGCTCGCCGGGTGTCGCGGTCGCGCCGCCGCGGCGGCGCAGTGCCGCGAGTGCGCCCGGCAGCGATTCGACGCGAAGGCTCACGGCGGCCGGCATCTCGAATACGTGCCCGGCAACGTCGAAGCGGATCATCGCGTCGGCTTGCCCGGCATACGCGGCCGGCACGCGCACGGGCCGCGCGCCGAAGCGCCGGGTCGCGCGTTCGAACGCGGCACAGGCTTCGTCGAGCACGTGCTGTTCCGACATAGGAAGGGGGGCGTTCTCGGGCATCGGAGGCGATTGCTTGTTCACTTGTTCGTCAGTGTACACAAAAAATGTACATGCGTCAAAAAATGAACAATTGCCTGTAACGCGTTGATGTGTCGGCATTATTCCGGATGCTTGAACGGTCATCGTCGAATCCTGGCGCTAGTCAAATCGCTGTCAAGCCCACAGTCTCACGCGCCCGAACCGTGTGCGGCAGTCACCCGGATGGCCGGTTAACTCATATCGTGCGCGGTACCAGAAACGGCAACCATCGGTTGCTACCGCGACGACTTTTCGTCTGTCCGGTTGCCGGCGAACCGACTATCCTTGCCTGCACATTCCCCGCAGAAACAGGAGACGACACCGTGACGCACAGCGTGATTCCCGCAGGCCTCGCCGATGAAATGATCGAGATCCGGCACCGCATCCATGCCCACCCCGAGCTCGGCTTCGAGGAATTCGCGACGAGCGATCTCGTCGCCGAGCAACTGCAGTCGTGGGGCTACACGGTGCATCGCGGGCTGGGCGGCACGGGCGTCGTCGCGCAGCTGAAGGTCGGCAACGGCACGCAGCGCCTCGGCCTGCGCGCCGACATGGATGCGTTGCCGATCCACGAGGCCACGGGCCTGCCGTACGAGAGCAAGATCGCCGGCAAGATGCACGCATGCGGTCACGACGGCCACACGGCGATGCTGCTCGCCGCCGCGAAGCATCTTGCGCGCGAGCGCCGCTTCTCGGGCACGCTGAACCTGATTTTCCAGCCGGCGGAAGAAGGGCTCGGCGGCGCGAAGAAGATGCTCGACGAAGGGTTGTTCGAGCTGTTCCCGTGCGACGCGATCTTCGCGATGCACAACATGCCGGGGTTCCCCACGGGCAAATTCGGCTTCCTGCCGGGGCCGTTCATGGCGTCGTCCGATACCGTCGTCATCGACGTGCAGGGCCGCGGCGGCCACGGCGCGGTGCCGCACAAGGCGGTCGATTCGGTGGTCGTGTGCGCGCAGATCGTCATTGCGCTGCAGACGATCGTGTCGCGCAACGTGTCGCCGCTCGACATGGCGATCGTCACGGTCGGCGCGATCCACGCGGGCGAGGCGCCGAACGTGATTCCCGACCGCGCGCAGATGCGCCTGTCGGTGCGCGCGCTGAAGCCGGAGGTGCGCGACCTGCTCGAGACGCGCATCAAGGAAGTCGTGCATGCGCAGGCCGCCGTGTTCGGCGCGACCGCGACGATCGACTACCAGCGCCGCTACCCGGTGCTCGTCAACGACACGGATATGACCGCGTTCGCGCGCGGCGTCGCGCGCGAGTGGGTGGGCGAAGCGAACCTGATCGACGGGATGGTGCCGCTCACCGGCAGCGAGGATTTCGCGTTCCTGCTCGAGAAGCGGCCGGGCTGCTACCTGATCATCGGCAACGGCGACGGAGAGGGCGGCTGCATGGTGCACAACCCCGGCTACGACTTCAACGACGCGGCACTGCCTACCGGCGCATCGTATTGGGTCAAGCTGACCGAGGCGTTCCTGGTGTGATGCGGCGGCGCGGCGGCGTGCGAGCTGCCGCGCCTGCAAAACCGGTCGCGGCGGCCGTGACCGCATTTGACGCTCCTTGACATCGACGGAACAGGTCGCGTGCTACGCTGCGCGCGACGCCGGACCGGCGCGATGAATACAGGTGTAGATGAAATGCGAAAACAGTTTCTGACCGTGCTGACCGCCTGTGCGGTCGCCATGCTGGCAGCCGGGTGCGACGACCAGAAAGTGGCTGACGCGGTGAATGCGATCAAGCCCGATCCGATGGCGTTCGGCAATCTGCAGCCGGGCGTGTCGACGACCGAGGACGTGCTCCGCCAGGCGGGCAAGCCGGAAATGGTCAGGCAGGGCGACGACGGCTCGCAGCGGTTCGAATATCCGCGCGGCCCGTACGGCACGAGCACCTACATGCTCGATTTCGGGCCCGACGGCCGGCTCGTGTCGATCACGCAGGCGCTGACGGCGGCGAACATCGCGAAGGTCGTGCCCGGGATGTCGAAGGACGACGTGCGCCAACTGCTCGGCAAGCCGACCGAGATCGCGCAATACGCGCTGAGCCACGAAGAGGTGTGGAGCTGGCACTGGGCCGAGGGCGGCGTATCGGGCGACGCAATGTTCAACGCGCATTTCTCGCCCGACGGCACCGTAATCCGCACTTCGCGCTCGGAAGCGCCGGGCCGCGAAAAACCCTGACATCGCGGCGCCTCGCCGTTTTTTCGGTCAGAACGCCGTGCCGCCGAACAGCGCCACGACCGCCTCCGGATTCGACGGCCAGTACAGGTGCATGTACGTCGCGACGATCGCGCCGTGGCGATAGACGGCTTCGCCGCTGCCCGGCTTGCCGTCGGGGCGCGCCGCGTTCGCGACCGGTTCCAGCGGCGTCGCGAGCGTCGAATAATGAAACGTATGGCCGCGCATCGGCCCGGTACGCATATCGAGCTGCTGCATGCCGAGCGCCGCGAACCGGCGCTGCATCGTCGCCCGACCCGGCAACAGCCCGAGCATCGACGTCGTGACACCGTCGACGTCGGTCAGCGATTCACACAGATACACCATCCCCCCGCATTCCGCGACGATCGGCCGGCGAGCCGCCGCATGCGCGCGAAGGGTCCGTGCGGTGGCGTCATTCGCCGCGAGCGTCGCCGCATGCAGTTCCGGATAGCCGCCCGGCAGGAACAGCGCGTCGCAATCGTCCGGCACGGGTTCGTCGGCGAGCGGCGAGAAGAACCGCAACCGCGCGCCGAGCGCCTCGAGCAGCGCGAGATTCGCCGGATAGATGAACGAAAACGCCGCGTCGCGCGCAATCGCGATCCGCTTGCCGGCGAGCGCACGCGGCAGCGGCGCCGCGGCGTCCGGTTCGGCGAACGCGACGGCGGGCGGCAATTCGGCGAGCGCCGTCTGCGCGAGCACGTCGGCCGCGCGGTCGAGCCGTGCGTCGAGATCGTCGATGTCGGCCGGCTGATGCAGGCCGAGATGCCGCTCCGGCAGCGCGATGCCCGCGTCAGCCGGCACGTGCCCGAGCCAGCGCAGGTCGTCGGGCAGCGCCTGTTGCAGCAGTTCCGCGTGCCGGGCCGAGCCGACGCGGTTCGCGAGCACGCCGTGAAACGGCAGCCCCGGCCGGAACCGGGCGAGCCCGAACGCGATCGCCGCGAACGTCTGCGCCATCGCCTTCGCGGAAATCACCGCGACGACCGGCACGCCGAACGCAGCCGCGAGGTCGGCACTGCTCGGCGTGCCGTCGAACAGCCCCATCACGCCTTCGATCAGGATCAGGTCGGCATCGCGTGCGGCATCGGCAAGCAACGCGCGGCAACCGGCCTCGCCGACCATCCCGAGATCGAGCGCATGCACGGGGGCGCCGCTCGCACGTTCGAGCAGCATCGGATCGAGAAAGTCGGGCCCGGTCTTGAACACGCGCACGCGGCGGCCGAGCCGGCGGTGCAGCCGCGCGAGGCCGGCCGTCACCGACGTCTTGCCCTGGCCCGACGCGGGCGCACTGACGAACAGCGCGGGGCAGGCGGGCATGCTCAGAACTCCACGCCGCGCTGCGCCTTCACGCCTTGCTCCTTGTACGGATGCTTGACGAGCCGCATCTCGGTGACGAGGTCGGCCGCGTCGATCAGCGCGTCGGGCGCATGCCGCCCGGTCACGACGACGTGGACCGAATCGGGGCGCGCGGCAAGCGTCGCGAGCACTTCGTCGAGCGGCAGGTATTCGTACTTCAGCACCGTGTTCAACTCGTCGAGGATCACCATCCGGTAGTCGCCGCTTTCGATCATCCGGCGCGCCTCGTCCCAGCCCTTGCGCGCGGTCGCGATGTCGGCGTCGCGGTTCTGCGTGTTCCACGTGTAGCCGTCGCCCATCGTCACGAAATCGCACTCGGCAACCGCGCCGAGGAAGTCGCGCTCGGATGTGTGCAGCGCGCCCTTGATGAACTGCACGACACCGAGCCGCATGCCGTGGCCGAGCACGCGCACGGCCATGCCGAACGCGGCCGTGCTCTTGCCCTTGCCGTTGCCGGTGTTGACGATCAGCAGGCCCTTTTCGTTGACGGCGGCGGCCTGCTTCTTCTCGTGGCCCGCGCGGCGGCGTTCGGTCATCCGTTGATGGGATTCGGCGTCGGTTTTCATCGGATTCGTCCTGTCGAAAGAAAGCGAAACAAAGGGTTCAGAGCGGGCCGGCGAGTGCGACCGTCACGCCGTCCCGGATGGATTTGGGGCCCAGCAGCCGGCCGTGCGGCGCCGCGAGCTGCGCGCACGGCTCGGCCACGCCCGCGACGCCGAAGCGGGCGAGCGCGGCATCCGACGG
>NZ_QOBB01000198.1:0-24365 GCF_024704855.1 Burkholderia sp. HAN2018
GGCCGCACAGCGCACTGAACTACCTTGCGCCGTCAGAGTTTGCGGCGAAACATCGGGCAACCGCGGATACTCCTGCCGCTTTCCAGGAGCTGGTTTAAAGGAACTTTGCTAGAAGCCCATTGGCTCTATTGAAGGGGGCAGGTCAGTTGCAGCCTGATTCGCTGCGGGCCCCTATGAAATCCGCAGACTCACGCCTCATTCACCTCGCGAGCTGGTCAGGCTCAGACAACTTTTCAGGCTTAGTGAGTCCCAGGTCCTACCTGTCTTGTCATCACGCTCGAATGCCACCGCAACTTTTGACGTTCCACCCCTTCAGCTCAACTTTCAGACAAACCAGAGAAATCAGGCCGGTTTAACGCTTTCGTAGTCCTTCCGGTAGGGTCGCTGATGTGCCAGCATTGCCCAGATTATTCGGGCAAGCTTGTTGGCCATCGCGACGATGACGACGTTCAACGGACGCCGCTGTTTCATCTGCGTCACCCATAGACCTGGCTCTCTCACGCGGTAGATGATGCTGCGCGCGCCGTGCACGAGCAAAGTCCTGAGATAGGTATCACCTCGCTTACTGATTCCCTGTAGCTCTATCTTGCCGCCGGAACCCGTCTGTCCCGGGACGAGACCGAGCCACGCAGCAAACTCTCGGCCGGATTTGAAGGCTTTGGCCTGTCCCATCGTTGCCACTGCCGCCGTTGCGGTAAGCAGGCCTACGCCTGGGATCATTGCAATTGCTTTGGCAGACGGGTCGTCTTTCATCCACTCATGCAAACGGCGCTCGATCTGGCCGATCTGCCGATCGAGGTCATCCAGACCTTTCCATTGCTCGCGTAACGTTTCGATCAGTATCGCTGGCAGGCGTCCCGACAATCTTTCCAAAACCCCAACGACGGATTTGTCCAACGCAGCTCGACCGACACCCATCACCTCGCCATACTCGGTCAGCAATCCGCGCAGGCTGTTGATCTGCATCGTGCGGAACTTCACCAGTTGCTGCCGCATGCGATGCAGCGCGAGCACTGCCTGTTGAGCCTCGGTCTTCACGGCAACTTCCTTGCTGTCCATCTGCGTAGCCATCCAGATTGCTCGAGCATCGGCAGCATCGTTTTTGTTGCGGATGTTGAATGCCTTGACGAATTTCGCTGGCATCAGCTTCACCCGGTGGCCCATCTCGATCAATCGCCGCGCCCAGTGTTGGGATCCGCTGCAGGATTCCATCCCGATAAGACAGGGACTACGATTCGCAAAATATTCGAGAAACGCCGCTCGTTTCACAGGTCTGTTCACGATCTCACCGGTTTCGGGGTCCACCCAGTGCACCTGCATTACGTTTTTTGCGATGTCCACACCCACGATCGTATGCGTCATGATGGATCCTCCGGCTGAGTAGGCCAATATGATCTACCGATTTCTATTCAGTAGCGACCGCATGGCACGAATGTACCGCCGACGCTACACGCAGCGATGGTGGGGGGCGTTCATATCATTCAACTCAGGTGCCAGATGCCTTGAACCGTGGGGATTCTGGAGTGACAGAATTAATTTGCTCTACGTCATCGGCGGGCATTCACGCGCGTACTCGTCGATCACCGCTAGTCACTTCAACTGCTGGTTCGCCGTTCTGCGCGACGGTACGATTTCACTCAAATCAGGCCCATCACTCATCGAAACAATCTGGCCCCGCACGGCCGACCGCCCCTCGACGAAAAAGGGGCGGCGCCTGCCAGGGCCTTGGTCCAAATCAATACGGTATCGGTGGCAACGAGCAACCCTTCGGAGGGCCGTCCCCGACTCGGGGCGCGACGGTATCTCTTGTCGCACACATGAAAGCACGGTGATACGTCACCATATGGCCCTTCCATGTTGAGAATGTATAGTCGTTATCCCATCGCATTTCGTAACGATAAGGTCCACAACCCCACTGGGTACACGTCGGATTCTGCCTTTTTCCCGTCGCCCTCCAAACACCTCTATAATCCGCCGCTGGAATGTACTTATCGAGCGCGATTATCATCGCATACGCCGTAGATCCGGATGGCACATAGATTGTTTGCCCGATGGTGAAACTCTGTTCTTGCGTCACGGCCTGACTATAGGAGGCACTTAGGCCGCCGCCTTGGCTTTTGAAGGTCGGGGATAAATCGATACCGATCGTCCACTGCCTCGTGATCGACGTGCTACGGCCTTCTGTCTTGTTCGCTGTGCATCCACTATTCGACGGCGTACTGCAACTGAGCGTAAATTCGGGATAATATTTTTGGACCCTCCACACCCAATACGTTCCTTGGGCACCTTGATTGGAATAGTACGAAATATACGAATTATTTCGATCAGCGGAAATCGTTGGGTCCGTCACCCACTTCGTTGTTCCGGTAGCGAGAGCGTGGCTATTTTGGGAAAGCAAGCCCAGGCAAGCCGCGAGCAATGTTGCCAGAACGGCATATCGAGAGGATTCAATTTTCATTCGATTCACCCCGCAATCATTGCGTTTTTTGTTTAATCAACGAATCGCTTCCACGTCGCCCGAGTTTGGGCAAGAGCGTGGCCAACTCATCTCGCTCTGCGGCATCAAATGCGAGTACGCCTACCCCCTCATCCGGCGCCCCCTTATACAGCAACGCAACCGCTGCTTTGCGCCCGACATGGGCCAGTTCGATACTAAGATCGAGAACGCGCTGTTGACTATCGGCACTCCCCGATGAATCGATGATTATCAGATAGCCTTCGTTCAGCGCACTGGATACTTTCTCTTTATAGCGACCGAAATCTTCATCTGCGTTCACAATCACCCCGTCAAATTGATTCTGAATTGCGGGATTCACCGAATCGCTGGACTGGATTGTTGCAGAACGGCCAAGTTCTTGCATTGCAATCCCCATGGATCCACTCGACAAGTTGACCCATGCAGATTTTCTTACGGAATAGTCTTTATCGATCGCGACGGAATTTTTCCCGGCGGTCGAAAGGGAGTTCGATTCGAACTGCTGCCCGGATGCAGACTGCTGCGTCAGCACACTGGCAGGAGAACCTACAGCTCCGTCATCCCCTCCACACGCACTGACCGCAAGCGACGAAATTCCCATGAACAACGCAATGCGCCACCTCATCCGACACCCCCAAATTCATTGAAAGTTTCTAAGTTTCAAATAACCACCCACAACAAAACAACCAATACATCAGCACACCGCACCATTACAGCGAATCGATATTTGCAAAAAGCCGCATCGAATACCGTGCAGCGGGTCCGATTCGAATAATTACCTCGGAAGCACCACCGGGCCGTGACGCCACCCCACACGACCATACCTCATTCTTGACTCCAATTTACAACCCGCAGCCTAACCCGCCTCATTTTTACGAGGAAATTAAATATCTCGATAAGTGTTATTAATTATAATAATATGCCTCTCATGCACACTAGCTCAGCCATTCCACATACAATCACGATCGACTATTTGAATATGTGAAGATCAAAACCCCCCATTTTATTCATCAAATGCCAAACCGCCTTACTCCCAGCCACCACATGCGATTCGCGACAATTCCATGGATGGCGCTCCAAGCAAGACGGAAATCTTGATCCGTCGAGCAAAACTATTGTTCCGCGCCACCGAATGACAATCATCAAGGAAATGAATTACTGTTTCTAATTCCGAGATTCAGCACATCCCGATAATGATTGACCTCGATCTATTGAACACCCTGCTGTGCGTCGTCGAAGAGCGGAACTTTACGAGAACCGCGGAGAGAATCCACAAGACGCAATCCACAGTAAGTCAACAAATATCGAGGCTCGAGAGATCACTTGGACACACGTTGCTCGTCCGTGATAGAAGTGGTAACAATGTTGTCGTCACGGAACAGGGTGAAATATTGGCGACCTACGCGCGTCGCCTTATTGAACTTGCCCAGGAAGCAAAAAATGCTCTTGCGGCCAACCGGGATTTGATTCAAATTCGAATCGGAATACCCGAAGATTTTCGGGTCGACCGGATTACGCAAGTTCTTTCCGGATTCGCCTGTATAAACCCGTCCATTCGACTTGAAATAGCAAGCGGCATGAGTATTGATCTGCATGCGAAGCTTGCTGCTGATCAGCTTCAACTCGCCTTGGTAAAACGGGAACCCGGAACGGGGGCGTGTGTGGCGTCGTGGCCAGAGTCCGTCGTCTGGGTGACAAACCGGCAGACTGTCACGCCGTACGACGTGTTGCCATTGGCAGTCTTTCCTCGAGGATGCATCTACAGAGCACGAGCGGTATATGCTCTCAAAAAAGCAGGAATACGATGGAGAGTTGGTTTCGAAAGTCCCAGCTTGACCGGAATTCAAGCCGCGGTGTCTGCCGGCTTGGCCGTTGGCGTATTGCCAAGATCTGCCGTCTTGCCCTCCCATCGAATCCTGTCGTCCTCCGATAAGCTGCCCGATTTACCGGGGACCGAACTTGCCTTAATTGCAAAAGTGAATCCAGTCAGCTTTGAACAACGTCCTCTCGTAATTTTTCTTTGCAGTGAAATCGAAAAAATCCTAGACGATCAGGAAAATTAAAGGAATGATGGCGTAAGAGATCAGTCTATTCGCCGATGATCAACATCCTCTCGCGGCGATGAATCAGAGCGCCGGAGAATGATCTGAAACAGCCACGGTTTCGACACAAGGCATAAACGGACTCGTATCGGATCGCCGAATTTAACCGCGCAATTTCAGGTTGCTCAGGCACATGGCTTTCAGCACCCTTCGCCGTCACACCAGGAGCCAATGCCGCAAGCGCACACGCCGTTCTATTCTCGGTTGGCCATAAAACGGCTGTCGCCCAATACAGATGCAGCCCCGACTCCCAATTACTTGCCGCCGATCGATATCCGCCATAACTCGTAGCGCTCGTGACCGTTTGGGACCAGACCTGCGACATGGTCACTCAGCGCGCTCGACGTGAAGACGAGATCGCCGGTCGGAAGCAGAGCCGGAGTGTCCGGCCAATGCACGCCATCGTCGGATGCGATCAACGACATCGATTTCGTGCCCGGTTCGTACTTCACGATGCCATTGTGCGTGACATCGGTAATGTAGAGCACACCGTGCGAATCCGTCACGATTCCGTCCGTGTTGCCACCGACAGCACCAAGATCACGAATCTCCGTGGCGATCTTCTCATCTGTCGCACCGTGCAGCCTAAGAACGGCGGTCGAAACCGAACGTGCGCGTGTTCCTGTCGTCACGGTCCAATACAGCGTCGCACCGTCCGGCGACAGCGCGATACCATTGATACCTATCAGCAGCGGCTTTTCCGGCCATACTTCAACGCCATGGGAGACGACCTTTACCCCAGCTTCGACCTGCAAATACGGATGCCCATCCAGCACACGTCGCGCCGTGCCTGACGCAAAATCGGCGACGATCAGTCCGACCTTGTTATGCGGTGAACGGCGAGAGCCACTGTCGGAAACATACGCGATGCGCCTGTGTTCGTCGACGACGATGTCGTTGAGGAAGCTGCCGGCACGATCGGCCACACCGTCGAGGGCGATGCGCTTCACGATTCGTCCGGATTTCAAATCGAACACCACGATTTTCTGGGCTCCAGCAGGTGCCTCCGATTCCCCGGCAACGAACCCCATGTCAAGTGCCCAGAGCCAGTCGTTTTTCCGATCGACGTAGAAGCCCAGCACGTTGCGCAAATGCTCGCTCGGAGCAGTTGCTGTGGAATTGCCTTCCATTGACGGAAATGGCGTCAGTCGCGCCGGGCCGGTAGTTGCCCGAGTATCCAGCCTGCTTAGCGTCGCCGGTGTCGACGCGGCGACGAACCGCGGGGTACTCACATATGCGGTACCGCGTGCGTCGAAATGAAGCCCGGCAATCGGCGCATTGACCGAGCCTGCGAACGGCGCGGGATCCCCACCGTCTTTCGGAATCTCCCAACTTACTCCGGCGTAGCTTCGCCAGCGTTCAAGCCGGGTATCGGCCACCGCAGTCGCTGCGGTCGCGCAACTGATGAAGGCAATTGCGAAAGCAAATGGCGTAACTCGACTCAAGCGCTCGAACATGATGAAGGATGGTGAATTCGTTAGATGCGGTTATGCGACTTGATGCAGATGCAGCAATTTGAAGGTTTCGATCCATTGACCGGCGGTCGCGCGGAATGCGTCCATCAGCGGGCTGCGCATGTGGTACTCCCACGACGCGCGGTCTGCCCATTGCTCAAAAAAGACGACCATCCCCGGCTGATCCAGCGATTCATGCAGTTCGTAACTGAGACAGCCGGGCTGGTGGCGCGCCATCTCGACGAGTTCCTGTTGGGCTTGAACCAGCACCGCTTCGCAACCGTGCTTCGCCTCTACGAGTGCGACAATGACGTGGGCAGACATATCGAGGCACCTGTTCACAGAATCGACCGAAAAGTGCCGCCTTCGACGCGCACCGCAGCACCGTTGGATGCGGCACCCAAAGGACTGACCAGCAACGCCACTATGGCGGCAATCTCGTCGGCCTCGATCATGCGGGCGATCAGTGAGCTCGGACGATACGTGTCGAAGAAGTGGGATTCGATTTCCGCATCGGTCATATCGGGTCGTGGCGCGGTCTGCCGCAAATACGCGACGATGCCTTTGGAGCGCGTAGCGGACGGCAGTACGCTGTTGACGGTCACACCCGTACCCTTCGTCAGTTCGGCCATTCCGCGCGAGACCGCGAGCTGGGCCGATTTGCTGACACCGTAGTGCACCATGTCCGGCGGCGTGAACGCCCCGACTTCGCTGGACATGAAGATGACACGCCCCCAGTTCTTCGCAAGCATGCGAGGAAAGTAATGACGTGACAGCCGTACGCCCGACATGACGTTGACATCGATCATTCGCAGCCATTCGTCATCAGTGATCTCGGCGAAGGCCCTGGCTTCGTAGTAGCCAAGGTTATTCACGAGAATATCCGTATCCGGCTGCGCTTCGATCAGTTCCGCGACACCTCGCTTGCCGCTCACATCGGCGACGATTCCGCGCACGCTGCCGCGATGCGCGGTAGCGGATATCTCGGCGACGGCGGTGTCGAGTTTGTCACGCTGACGCCCGGTGATCGTGACCGACACACCTTCGCCGGCCAACGTTCGTGCAATGGCCATACCAATGCCAGCGGTGGCGCCGGTGACGATGGCAGTTTTACCTTCAAGTTGCAGATCCACCGTTTGCTTCTCCCTTGCTCGTCGAAGGACCGGCTACGCCGGTCCATTGCGTGGCATTACTTCAGCCGCTTCAGCATCTCGCCCGCGACGTCGAGTGCGGAGGCCGGATTCTGACCGGTGATCAATTCGCGGTCGGTCACCATGTGCGCGGTAAATGGCACCTCGTTGCTGCTATAGATGCCGCCGGCCTGCTGCAGCGCGGTCTGCGGATAGAACTTCATCACTCCGCCGCCAAGCAGTCCTTTTGCCTGCTCCTCTTCCGCGTTGCTGATCACCGTCATGCGGTAACCGGAATAGATCCATTTCGGGTAGCTGCCGCTCGCGTTCCCCGAGGCGAGCTTTCGTGCAAAGCCCTGTGCATCGGGCAGGGTCGACAGCAACGCAATCGGACCATGACAAACGAGCGCCGTGGTCTTGCCGCGCGCGTGAAAATCGGCCAGCAGTCGGCCCACCGCGGGGCTGGTCAGAAGATCCTGCATCGGCGCGTGGCCGCCGGGAACATAGACGGCATCGAAGTGCTCGTAACCGATCTGCTCCACCCGCGACAGACTGATCACGGGAGAGTGCGAGCGCGACGTGACTTGCAGCTTGTCGAGCAAAGCCTGGTAACCGCGCATCGCCTTTTCGTCGCCGTTGAAGTACATCTTGTCGGCAGACGTCGCATCCATCGTGGGCGCGTTGCCCTCGGGCGTGGCGAAGGTCACCTGGTGGCCGGCATCAAGCAAGGCCTTCACGGGCTGCATCAGTTCGTTCAGGTAGAAGCCCGTCGCGAAGACCTTGCCGTCCTTCAGATCGAGGTGATCGGAATCCGACAACACCACGAGCACGTTGGCCGCGTGAGCGCTGTACGCTGCAATGCCGAGCATGGCGGCAACGGCGAGCTTGCGCATCGAATGCATAGCGTTCTCCATGGGGAATTTCAGGCCTGCCCTGAGTGATTCAGCAACAGATAACGGATCGCCGCGCCAACGCCGGAAGCCGACTGCGGGTTCTGGCCGGTCACGAGACGTCCGTCGACGACGACCTTCGCCGTCCAATTCGGTACGGGTTGGTGATGCGCGCCGCGCTGTGTCAACGTGCTCGCGAGCAGGAAAGGCACGACGCGATCGAGTTGAACCGCGCGCTCCTCTTCATCCGTGAATGCGCTGAGGTTCTTGCCGGCGACCAGGTACGTTCCGTCGCCGAGGGTCACATCCACCAGCGCGGCGGGGCCATGACATACCGCGCCGATCACACCGCCTGCCTCATAGACCGCGCGAGTCACCTTTTGCACGTCGGGATTGCCCGGAAAATCCCACATCGCACCGTGACCGCCTGCAAAGAAGACAGCCGCATATTTCGACGCGTCGACATCGCCCAGTCTCTGCGTGTGGCGCAGCGCGTCGCGGAAAGCACTGTCGTTCCAATAGCGCGCGTTGACTTCGTCCGTCAGGTCAAGCCCGTCGACGGGCGGCTCGCCGCCCAGAATCGACGCGAATTCGACCGGGATGCCGGCCGCGTCGAGTTCGGCAAGCGGATGCGTCACTTCGCCGAGATAAAACCCGGTCGGCTCGCCGGTCGAGCCTTTCGTCGCGTGGCTCGTGAGTACGAACAGCACGGACAAGTCCTGCCGGTCGCGATGTTCACTATTCATGGTTCGCTCCTCGATTTCAGTGGGTGACCCGACGACGGATCACAATGCGCCCACTTTATTTGGCTCAATGGAGGAGATAAACTGAGTCAGAAGTAAATCTTCTGTTCTCCGGAGGACAAGATGGGGCGAAGATTCGACCATCTCGGTGATGTGGAAGCGTTTGTCACGGTAATTGAAAAAGGCTCGATGACCGCCGGCGCGGTGGCCTTAGGCAGCACACCTTCGGTTCTGAGCCGAGCTATCACGCGCCTGGAGACTCGGCTGGGTGTGCAGTTGCTGCGTCGTTCGACCCGACGGTTGAGCCTGACGGAGCAAGGCAGGCTCTATCTGGAACAATCGCGCGCAGCGTTCTTGTTGATCGACGATGCCGAGCGCGCCATTCAGGGGCAGGACGGCGCGCTGACAGGTCATGTCCGGCTCAGCGTACCGACGACGTACGGACACTATCGTCTGCCACCGCTGCTTCGGCAGTTCACGCAGCAACACCCGCAGGTTCGCGTGGAGTTGAATATCGCGAACCGGAACGTCGATCTGGTGGCCGAAGGTTTCGATCTGGCGATCCGGCTAGGCGCATTGCCCGACAGTGGACTGGTCGCGCGCAAGCTTGAAGATGCAGCGTTATGCCTGGTAGCGTCGCCCGATTACATCGCCAATGCTGGCATTCCGGAAAACGTGGCCGATCTGGAGCACCAGCTTTGCTTGCCTTTCATGCTGCCCAGCAGCGGTCGTATCGCACCGTGGGTGTTCCAGGACGGCGGTCAGGACATCGACTGGCTGCCGCCTTCGAACATCGCGGTCTCCGACGATGTGCTGGGTGTCGTTTCAATGGCGCAGAGCGGCGCCGGCATCTGCCAGACCTATGATTTTATTGTTCGGGACCGGATTCAGGCCGGAACTCTCGTCGAACTGCTGCCCCACCTCCGTGGCCGCACACGGCCGTTTTCTGTGATTTATGCGCCTCATCGTCGCTTGTCTGCGGCATCACGGGCCCTGATCGACATGCTTGTCGCGTCTACCCCCGATTCATCCAAATGAAAGCAGAATGATGGTTGATGGACTCTCAGCGCTCAGCACGGGTTCGGGAAATTCGAACGGCTCACTGATTGCCACGGTTGAACGACACCAATGAATGCAAGTGGCGTAGCGGCTTCATGCAACGATTCGAAGCACGTTGAAATCAGCCTGAAGCCGGCATGTCTTAAGGCTTTTCGTATTCGGGCGGTTACGCGCGTTTGATTTGCTTGATCAAAAAATCGACCATATCTCGCTGTGCGTTGTCAAGAATATCGCCGGTGCCGACTAGCGCAAGCTCTGACGGTGGCAATGGAGGCAAATCGGTGCAGACTCGATGCTCCGGCAAGATCGCAGACTTCGGTAGCACCGAGATAGCCAGACCTGCGGCGACCGCTGCCTGAATCGCAGTAAGGCTTTGGCTGCCAAACGCTATGCGCCAGGCACGCTGCGCCTTGTCGAGACTGCGGATCGCCCGCTGACGGTAAATACATCCGTGGGGAAAAAGCGCAAGCGCGATCGGCTCATCCGAATCCGGCTTCGGGGGATCAGCATCCCGCCCCCGCACCCAAGCAAGCGACTCTGGCCAAGCCGCGAAGCAGTCGCCTCTGCCGGGTTCCCGCTTGACGAGTGCGAGGTCTATTTCCCTCGCGGCAAGCTTGCCTTGCAAATCCGCGCTCATACCCGCCGACGTTTCAAGCCTCACATCCGGTCGGACCTTCAGAAAACCCGAGAGTATTGCCGACATGCGCCGCGCATCGAAGTCCTCCGGGACCCCGATTCGAACCGGCGAAAGCTTGACGTCGCGCTGGAGCACCTCGCGGGCTTCCTGCGACAACGCCAGCAGCCTCCGCGCGTACTGCGCGAGCAAGACACCGTGTTCGGTGGCAACGACATGATTCCCCGAACGGTCCCTGAGCAGCAGCGGGCGACCTACCGACTCTTCCAGCTTTCGCACCTGCTGGCTAACAGTCGACTGCGTGCGATGAACACGTTCGCCTGCACGAGTGAAGCTGCCTTCATCAACGACGCAAATCAGCGTCTTCAGTAGCTCGAGATCAAACATGGTCAGTCATTTGAAATTTAAATATCAATGATTTTATTATCTAATTTCTAAATATGAGACCTTCTGCCTATGATGCGAATGTCTTCTAGCCAAACAGGAACAATGATGTCACTGAAAGATACGAGTCGGCCACAATGGCTGACATTCGACTGCTACGGCACGCTCATTCAATGGGACGAAGGTTTGCTGGCAGCGGTACGCGAGATTCTTGGAAAACGGCAGGCAACGGAGGTCGACGCATCCAGATTCATCGAGGTCTACGACCGGTATGAACATGAGCTCGAGCAGCAATCGCCCCACCGCACCTTCCGTCAGGTTTCCGGCCAGGGCCTTCGACTTGCGCTGGAGGAATTCGGGCTTGCCGGGAGCGAAAGCGACGCCGCAGTGCTGACTTCGAGGATTGCGGCGATGCCACCGTTTCCCGAGGTCGTCGGCACGCTAGGGAAGTTGAAAGCAATGGGATACCGTCTGTGTATTGTCTCGAATACGGACGACGACATTATTGCAGGCAACGTAGCACAACTTGGCGGCTATATCGACAGGGTCATTACTGCACAACAGGCCGGGGCATACAAACCAGCACGTCGGCTGTTCGATTACGCGCACGAACAGCTTGATGTATCGAAGGACGACGTTGTTCACATTTGCGCCAGCCCGCATCTGGACCATGCAGCGGCGCGAGACATCGGATTTCGTTGCGTGTGGATTGATCGAGGCACGGGTCGAAAATTGCTGCCGGACTACACTCCAGACGCGACGTTACAGACGCTGCACGAAGTACCGGAACTCTTTGCTACGCTCGACTGGTAGTCCATTGTCCCGTTACCCCGATCACGGCTTGCCCAAGTGCATGCAATATTGCCGGAAGAAGCGACGCGTTCCGATCGGGGTACATCACACACGCTTCTCATCATCGACATACTGATCGCGGTCCGGCACATAAACCCTGATCCCAGAACGACACGTAACGATTTGCATCCGGTGACCCGAAACGTCGACGCTGAATCCCGACGCAAATCAGGATGACTCTCGCTCCAGGACTGCCCCGCTCCACCACCCATCTTGCTCCGCTTCCGACACCGGCAAGAACCCGTTGGTTTCCCAAGATCACTTGTCGGACCGGCCGCTGAAAAACTTGATCGGCATGGTGCCGGTCTACTTGGTAAGGCGACTGAGACTTCTCTCTTTGAGCCGTTGAAGGGCGCTCAGGTCGGATCCTCTTGCTCCCGATGCCAAAGGTCGTGGATGCTTTGCTTGCAACGCGCTCCAACTTCCAACGATGGCCTCAAGCTCAGTGCGCTCCAGCACAAACGCATTCTGCCGACTCATGCGGCTGGATCATCTGCATGATTGGTCCCGGTACTGGCCTCGACACATCCGATCGCAATCAGTCGGTTCGGTCGATGCGAATGTCCGGACTTTCAGGACACGAAGGCGTGAGAGTCAAGTCATGTGATATCACTCCTTGCATTGCTCGTTTCGACCAGCATCGTCGGCATGCCGCACGTGTTCACGAGGTTACTCACCCAGATACGCGGCGCGCACCTTCGGATCGTCGAGCATCTGCTTCGCGTCGCCTTCCATCGTGACCGTGCCCGAATCCATCACGTAGCCGCGGTCGGCCGCCTGCAGCGCGAGGCGCGCGTTCTGCTCGACGAGCAGCACCGTGATGCCCTCCTTCGATATCTCGCGCACCACTTCGAAGATCTTCTCGACCATGATCGGCGACAGACCCATCGACGGCTCGTCGAGCAGCAGCAGCTTCGGCTTGCTCAGGATCGCGCGCGACATCGCCAGCATCTGCTGCTCGCCGCCCGACAGCGTGCCCGCGAGCTGTGACGCACGCTCCTTCAACCGCGGGAAGAAGCCGAACATCCGGTCGACGTCCTTCTTGATCTGCTCGGTGTCGTTGCGCAGGTACGCGCCCATCTGCATGTTCTCGATGATCGACATCCGCGCGAAGATCCCGCGGCCTTCCGGCACCATCGCGAGGCCGCGCTTGAGCAGCTCGTGCGGCGGAATGCCCTTGATCGACTTGCCGTCGTACTCGATGTCGCCCGCCGAGTACGGCTTCAGGCCCGTGATCGCCTTCATCGTCGTGGTCTTGCCCGCGCCGTTCGCGCCGATCAGCGTCACGAGCTCGCCCTGACGGACTTCCATGTCAACGCCCTTGACGGCCTGGATGCCGCCGTAGTTGACCTGCAAGCCCTTGATTTTCAACATTGCCGCTGCCATCAGTGCACCCCTGCGCCGAGATATGCCTCAATCACCTTCGGATTCTTCTGCACGTCCTGCGGCAGACCCTCGGCGATCACCTTGCCGTAATCGAGCACCGTCATCCGGTTGCACAGCCCCATCACGAGCTTCACGTCGTGCTCGATCAGCAGGATCGTGCGGCCGTCCGAGCGGATCTTGTCGAGCAGGCGCGTGAGTTCGACCTTCTCGGTCGCGTTCATCCCGGCCGCCGGCTCGTCGAGCGCGAGCAGCTTCGGATCGGTGGCCAGCGCGCGCGCGATCTCGAGACGGCGCTGGTGGCCGTACGACAGGTTGCGCGACGTGTAGTCCGCGTACTGCAGCACGCCGACGTACTCGAGCAGCTCGATCGCGCGTTCCTTGATCTCGCGCTCTTCCTGGCGCTCGGCCGGCGTCTGGAACACCGCGCCGAGCAGCCCGTGCTTGGTGCGCACGTGGCGGCCCACCATCACGTTCTCGAGCGCCGTCATCCCGCCGAACAGGCGGATGTTCTGGAATGTGCGCGCGATGCCGGCCTTGGCCACCTGGTGCACGGCCGTCGGCGTGTAGTTCTGGCCGTCCAGCTTGAAGTCGCCGGAATCCGGCGTGTAGAGGCCCGTGATCACGTTGAAGAACGTCGTCTTGCCGGCGCCGTTCGGGCCGATCAGCCCGTAGATCTCGCCTTCCTTGATCTGCAGGCCGACGTCTGACAGTGCCTGCAGGCCGCCGAAGCGTTTGTTCACGCCTTGCACGGACAGTCGGATTTGCTTGTCGCTCATGTGTATATCCCCTGTGTCCGTCGATTAAGCGCGCACCGGCTTCTTGCTGTTGCGCTTCGCCAGTTTCGCGATCTTGTCCTCATGCTTCGGCGCCGGCCACAGGCCTTCCGAGCGATACAGCATGATGATCACCATCGCGAGGCCGTACAGCGCCTGACGGATCACTTCGGTATCGACGATGTCGTGACCGAAGATCGCATGCTGCAGCGGGCTCATCGTCGAACGCAGGAATTCCGGGAAGATCGCGAGCAGCACCGCGCCCAGGATCACGCCGGGGATGTGGCCCATGCCGCCGAGCACCACGCAGGCGAGCACGACGATCGATTCCCAGAACGTGAACGACTCGGGCGACACGAAGCCCTGGAACGCACCGAACATCGCGCCCGAGAGGCCGCCGAACGACGCACCCATCGCGAAGGCGAGCAGCTTCACGTTACGGGTGTTGATGCCCATTGCCTTCGCGGCGATTTCGTCTTCGCGGATCGCGGCCCATGCACGGCCGATACGCGAGTGCTGCAGGCGCGTACAGACCCAGATCACCAGCAGCGCGCAGAGCACGAACAGGTAGTAGTACATGTAGACCGACGGCAGCTGGAAGCCGAAGATCGAGTGCGTCTGCGACAGGTTGAAGCCGCCGATGTGCACCGGATCGATGCCCGTGATCCCCTTCGGGCCGTTGGTGATGTTCACCGGACGGTCGAGGTTGTTCATGAAGATCCGGACGATTTCACCGAAGCCGAGCGTGACGATCGCCAGGTAGTCGCCGCGCAGGCGCAGCGTCGGCGCGCCGAGCAGGATCCCGAAGGTCGCCGCCAGCGCCATCGCGATCGGCACGATGATCAGGAACGGGATGTGCAGGCCGTTCGGCGCGAGCGCCGCGATCCACTCGAACTGCGAGGTCAGGTGAGGCGAGCTCAGCAGCGCCGCCGTGTACGCGCCCACCGCGTAGAACGCGATGTAGCCGAGGTCGAGCAGGCCGGCGAAGCCGACCACCACGTTAAGACCCAGCGCGAGCATCACGTAAAGCATCGCGAAGTCGAGCACGCGGACCCAGTAGTTGCCGCCGGCCGAGCCGATCACGATCGGCGCCGCGATCACGAGGACGGCGGTCAGCAGGCCGATGACGATGGTCTTGGCGGTGTTGCGCTCTTCGACGAGCGACGTCGAGGATTCGATCGGTTGAATGGATGTCATGTTGTTTGCTCCCTTCCGTTACGCGCGATCCGCGACCCGTTCGCCCAGCAGGCCCGACGGACGGAACACCAGCACGATGATCAGCACGACGAAGGCGAACACGTCCTGGTAGTTGCTGCCGAATACGCCGCCCGTGAGGTTGCCGATGTAGCCGGCCCCGAGCTGCTCGATCAGGCCGAGCAGCACGCCGCCGACCATCGCGCCGCCGAGGTTGCCGATCCCGCCGAGCACCGCGGCGGTGAACGCCTTCATGCCGGGGATGAAGCCCATGTAGAAGTGCACGTTGCCGTATTCGGAGGCGATCATCACGCCGGCCAGCGCGGCGAGCGCGGAGCCGATCATGAACGTCGCGGAGATCACGAAGTTCGGGTTCACGCCCATCAGGCTGGCCGTATTCGGGCTTTCGGCGATCGCGCGCATCGCGCGGCCGAGCTTGGTCTTGTGCACGAGCAGCAGCAGGCCGCCCATCACGATGAACGCGACCGCGATGATCACGATTTCAGTCACGGAGATCACGGCGCCCGGCGTCGTGTCGGTGGCCTTGATCACGTTGATCGGATCGGTCGGCAGCAATTGCGGGAACGGCAGCGGGTTGCGCGACCAGATGATCATCGCCGCCGTCTGCAGCAGGATCGACACGCCGATCGCGGTGATCAGCGGCGCGAGGCGCGGCGCGCGGCGCAGCGGCCGGTACGCGACGCGCTCGATCGTGAAGCCGACGAACGCGCAGACGACCGCGGCGATGCCCAGGCCGATCGTCAGCGTCGCGACGTTGCCGAGTCCGGGAAAATGGTTCTGCAGCACGGTGATGGCCGACAGCGCGACCATCGCGCCGATCATCAGCACGTCGCCGTGCGCGAAGTTGATGATGCCGAGAATGCCGTACACCATCGTGTAACCCAACGCGATGATGGCGTACACACTGCCGAGCACCAGCCCGTTCAGAATTTGTTGGACAAAAATGTCCATGTCACTCCCAAGAGTTGATTACTATTGGATCGGCATGCGAGAACGCCGATTACTCGTCGTTCTCGCTCGAAGTATCACTGCGTCGGACTAAGGTTATCGCCCGACACTTTGTACACGGTCACCGGCGCATCAATCCATTCACCGTTCTTGTCGAACGCGACCTTTCCGACCAGCGTCGAGAACTGGATTTGCTTGAGCATCGGAACGAACTTTTCGGGGTCCGTCGAATTCGCCGCCTTCATTGCCTGCGCGACCACCATCGTGGCCGAATAGAATGCCGGCGAGTAAACATCGTTCTTCACACCGAATTGCTTTTCATACCGCGCCGCGAATTCCCGACCACCGGGCAACGTCGCGAGCGGTGCGCCGCCTTCGGCGCAATACCCCCGCCCATTCAGCGTTCCGGCAGCCAGCTTCGGCATATCGACCGAGCAGATCCCGTCCCCGCCTAGCACCGGAACCGCAAGACCCAACTGCTTGGACTGTCGCCCGATGGCGGCTGCCTGCGCGTAGTACCCGCCGTAGAAGATCGCGTCCGGGCGTTGAGCCTTGATGTGCGTCAGAATCGCGTTGAAGTCCGTTGCCTTGTCGTTGGAATATTCCCTGGCGACGACGTCGATACCGTTCTTCTTCGCCGTCGCGGCAAACACGTCAGCTACGCCTGATCCGTATGCCGTGCGATCGTCGATCACCGCCACGCGTTTTGCATGCAATACCTTTGCCGCATATTCGGCCATGCGTGCGCCCATCACGTTGTCATTGGCCGCAAGCCGGAAGACATACGGGAAGCTCTGCTGCGTGATCGCCGGATTTGAAGCGGCGCCGGTAATCATCGGAACACGCGCATTGTTGTAGATGCGGGACGCGGGAATGGTCACGCCGGAGTTGTAGTGGCCGATGACCGCCTTCACACCCGAATCGACGAGCTTCTGAGCGACAGAGACGCCCGTTTTGGGATCTGCAGCATCGTCCTCGGACAGCATTTCGAACTTGATGGATTGACCGTCGACGACGATCGGCGTCCGATTCAGCTCTTCAATCGCCAGCCGCACGCCTCGCTCATCGTCCTTGCCGAAATTCGATTGGCCGCCCGTCAACGGGCCCGCAACACCGATCCTGACAGTCTGATCCGCATGCGCGGCAGAAATCAATGCGGGGCTGATTCCCCCGAGCAACAGGGTGGCGATGGTGAGTTTGTGACAGTACTTCATGTGAAACCTCCGTGGCGTGGGCAAATTGGGTAGTCGACATGGTTGCAGCGTCAGGAGCGCTGGCACTAGATGGCCGATTGCGCTTGACGTGGGATAGTCAGTCCCGCCAGTGCGGTTCTGCAGATTCCAGAAGCCGCTTGAGCGAACGAAAATGAAGTAGTGCATATTCATCTCGATCACGGGCGAATTCACGAGAAGTCCGGCGAGCCAGTTCGTCGCTCACGCGTTTCAGCGGACGCCCGCTCGACATCGCGAGGATTTGGACCTGGGCGGCTCGTTCGAGGTAGTAGAGATCGTCGAGTGCCGCGGCAATCGAAGGGCCCGTGACTATCACGCCGTGGTGCTCGAGCATCAGGACACGCCTGGAAGACAACGCGGCGGCAATCCGGTCTCCTTCCTGTTCGCTGAGTGCAAGTCCTCCGTATCCCGAATGATCACGGTCGTAGGCAATGCGATCGAAAAAGCGAAGGCTGTTCTGATGGCACATTTCGAGGCGAAAGCCGTCGAGCGTCGTCAGTGCCGTGGCATAAGGCATGTGCGTATGAAGTACGCATGCGGCATCAGGCGAGGCGCGATGAACTCGGGAATGGATGTTGAGCGCGGTTTTCTCGACTCGTCCGACTCCGTCGATTACCGAGCCGGCGGAATCGACGAGCAGCAAATCAGCCGGTCGGATCTCTTCGAAGCTGAGTCCGAACGGATTGATCAGATACGTTTCCCGACTGCCCGGGAGCAAGAGACTGAAATGGTTGCATGTTCCCTCGTGGAAGCCGAGGCGCGCGGCGATGCGAAATGCCGCGGCCAGATCATCGCGAGCATTCGCGAGCTCATTGGTCTTCGATCCAGGAAAAAAATCGGTGGCGTGTGCCATGGGGTCGTCCAGTGCAAGTATGCGTATGCGATTCCCCTTCAATGTAGTGAATCAAACCTGCACGGATACATGTACACTTTAAAACGAGGGTGACTAACTGTATTGGGTTCGTCGCCTGCACGGTTATATGGGCCGGTATTTTTGATGTGATAGGTGCGGCGATGAAACCGATACTGACGCTCGATCCCCAGGGGGAATCGTCCCTGGTTCAACAGATCGTGGCCGGGCTGACGGCAACGGTGAACGAAAGAACCTGGCGGTCCGGGGCCAAGGTCCCGAGCATCCGCGTATTCGCCGAGGCACATGGCGTGTCGACATTTACGGTCGTCGAAGCATACGATCGCTTGGTGGCGCAAGGCGTCTTGATGGCACGGCGTGGATCCGGCTTTTATGTCGCGGATCGAAGCCGTAGCGAGATACCTCAGACCATCGAGAAACTCAACGAGGAATTCACGAACGGATGGTCGCTGCGTAACGTTCTGGAGGGAACGGAAGGCACGATTCACGCGGGCTCGGGATGGATTCCAGAGGCATGGTTCGACGCAGACGGCCTTGGGCGGGCGCTAAGACAGGTAGCGGCGCAGCCGCGATCGCTATTGGGGTACGGGCACGCAAAGGGGTATGAGCAGTTGCGTGAGCAAATCGTGCGGCAACTTGCGGAACACGAGATCGAGGCAAGTTCCACGGGCATCGTCACTACGCTGGGCGCAAACCAGGCGCTGGATCTCGCCATTCGTCACCTTACGCGCGAGGGCGATACCGTGCTGGTAGACGAGCCCTGCTACAGCGATCTGCTCGTTGCATTGCGATTGCGCAGGATCAAGGCAGTCGGGATTCCGATGACACCCACCGGTCCGGACGTCGTTTCGATGGAGCAGGCGTTCGAGACTCATCGCCCCAAAGTGTTCTTCACCAATACGCGGTTGCATAATCCGACCGGTGCGAGCTACAGCTCGGCATCGGCATTCAAGGTCCTGAAGCTTGCCGAGCGCTACGACTGCATCATCGTCGAGGACGACGTCTCTGCCGGTCTGGTGTCCGGAAATTCAGTCGCGCTCGCGTCCATGGATCAATTGAAACGAGTGGTCTATGTCGGCAGCTTTTCAAAGACCATCGGTGCCGGCCTGCGCGTGGGATTCGTGGCCGCGGAGCCCGCGCTTCTCGAGGGTTTGCTTTACCAGAAGCTGGTGTCCGGAATGTCGACGCCGACGATCACGGAGCAACTGGCACATGCAGTGCTGTCCGAAGGACACTTCAGGAAGCAGGCCGAGCAATTGCGCGATCGTCTCGCTACCGCGCAGGAACGGACCTGTCGCCGGCTTGAATCGATCGGTTTTGAAGTGTTCTGCGAACCTCGATCCGGAATGTTCGTATGGGCACGGCCCGCGGGAATCAATTGCGATTCGGCCGAACTCGCTGTACGTGCTGTCGACCACAAGATTCTTCTGGCGCCAGGCAATCTTTTCTACGCCACCAATCCAACCAGTAGTTGGCTGCGATTCAATGTTGCGCACTGCAACTTCGATCGTCTTTATGCGTTTCTGGCGCATGCCATTGCACACTGACCCGGTCTCGTCACCAAGCCGCCAGGGAATCGGCGTCGCGCAACGAACCGGTGATCTCTCGAACCCGCTCGAGTCGGTACGCGCATGAGCTAGCGTCCACGCCGTGCGCGGATCCAACTGTGCAGGCAACAAGGCCTCTACAGTTATCCAGCGATCCACCGCAGTGTGCATGTATCTGTTCAGCTCGATTGCATAAATTGACGGACAACACGTCGTTCATGATTTCGATGCGGCGGTAACTCCGATCAATTTTCAGCATGAAAAAGATACGAAATTACGAAGCACTCCTCTCGAATGGCGTCGTTTCGTCACGGCAGATCGTACTCGAGATCGCGGACCGGACACTCGACAGGCTCGACAGCTACCAGCGAATTCGCAGCATCATGCGCATGGAAGGTAGCGTACTGCATATCGGAACCCGCTCGTGGGATCTTTCGCGCAAGCGAAACGTCTATCTGGTCGGCGCCGGCAAGGCTTGCAACCATATGGCAATGGCAGTCGACCATGTGTTGGGTGATCGCCTGACGCACGGTATCGCCATCGTGAAAATCTGGGAAGAATCGGACCGTTTCAACAAGACCGAGGTGTTCGTCGGCGGCCATCCCCTCCCGAACGAAGAAGGCCATCGGGCATCGAAGCAAATCATCGAACTCGTCGATCAGGCCGGACCAGACGACTTGTTCATCGCGGTGATCAGCGGCGGAAGTTCGGCGCTCATGTCCTGTCCGATCGAAGGCATCAGCCTGCAGGACGAGATCGATACCACGGACGTGCTGCTGAAATCCGGTGCAGGCATTTACGAGATCAATGCCGTGCGCCGGCACATCTCGGCCTTGAACGGCGGGATGTTGGCGCAGCGCATCCAGCGCACGGGTGCCGAACTGATCGGCTTCGGCATCAGCGACGCGGTCGGATCGCCTGCCACGGGCGACATTTCAGTGCCCTACGCAGCCTACAAAAGCACGCCGATCGGTCCCGACATGACGACCCTGGACGACGCTCGCGCCACGATCATCAATCGCAACGTGGCCGATCGCCTGCCCAAGAGCGTTGTCGACTATCTGATGAACGCAGGCCCCGACGCGGAGACCCCGAAGGCCTTTCCGGACAATACCTACTTCCTGCTCAACACGCTGCCCGACTCCTGCATTTACGCCAAGGCAGTCTGCGAGGAGATGGGTATCCCCGCAATGATCGTGTCGTCGTTCCTTGAAGGAGAAAGTCGCGACGCCGGCACCTTCTTCGCGTCGATGGCGCGCGAAATCCAGACGTACGGCAACCCGATCAAGCCCCCTTGCGTGCTTCTCAGCTCCGGTGAGGTGACGACGCTTATCGACGATAACAGCGTGATCAAGGGGCACGGCGGGCCTGGCCAGGAAATGGCCGCAAGTTTCGCTATCGCGGCGGCCAAAACCACGGGTGCCTGCCTGCTGTCGATCGACAGCGAAGGCACGGACGGCACGGCGACGGTGGCGGGAGGCATGACGGACTCGACCAGCTTCACCGCGGCTGCCGTAAAGGGAGTCAACCTCTATCAGGCACTGCGCGAGCACAGCTGCTTCGAAGCACTCGAGTCGATCGACTCCGCCGTTTTCACCGGCAACACCGGTACCAACCTGTGTGACTTGAACATCCTTTATGTTCCTGAACCGAACGGGAGCAAGTGACATGGAAGACAAGATCACATCCGTCCGGGCACTTCAGATCATCGATTGCAAGTGCCGGCCCGCAGTCGAAGTCGAGGTGCGCACCCAAAGCGGTGCGGTTGGTCGAGGTGCGGCACCCACCGGCACTTCCGTCGGGATGCACGAATCGTTCGTCCTGAGGGACGGCGATCCAGCGACCTACGACGGGCTCAGTGTTCATAAGGCCGTCGACAACGTGGTCGATGTAATTGGTCCGGCGCTGATCGGCATGAACGTGTTTGATCAGCGAGCGATCGACGAAAAAATGATCGCGCTCGATGGCACACCCAATAAATCCCGCCTCGGCGGAAACACGATTTACTCGGTATCCATCGCGGCATTCCGTACGGCGGCGAATGCCCGATCGATTCCGCTGTACGCTCACATCGCCGGCCGCGACATCATGACCGTGCCGGTCCCATGCTTCAACGTGATCAACGGCGGACGATACGATGGGCTCACCCAGCCGTTCAACGAGTTCCTGATCGTGCCGTACGGCACTGACAGTGTCGACTTTGCCATCGAAATGGCGGTGGCCGTGTTTCAGAAGCTTGGCCATGTACTGACCGAATATCTGGGCCACAAACCTCAAGTCGCCAGTTCCTATGGCTACGCCGCCCCTTCGGATGACCCGGAAGTCGTGTTGACGCTGATGCAAAAGGCCATCGATGCCTGTGGCTATACAGGCCGGATCGCGTTTGCGCTCGATTGCGCGTCAAGCGAGATGTACGACAAGGAGACCCGCACGTATCTGCTGAAAGGCAAACGGGTGTCCACCTCCGAACTCATTGCCTATGCCCGCTTCCTGACCGAGAAATTCAATTTGGTCTTCATCGAGGATTTGCTCGATGAAAACGACTGGGAAGGTTACAGCACGGCGGTTCGAGAAATTCGACGATCGATCATTCTGGGCGACGATCTCACGGTCACCAGTCTCCCGTTACTTGAGCGGGCTTTCGAGACTCGTGCCGTGGACGGGTTCGTGTTGAAGCCGAACCAGGTCGGAACGATCACGGAGGCGATGGACGCCTATCGATTTGCGCTGCAACACGGAATGATCGCGGTGCCCTCGGGCCGCTCCGGTGGTGTCGTGGATGACGTCGTGATGGATTTTTCGGTCGGCCTCGAAGTTCCGCTCCAGAAGAATGGCGCCCCCCGTTCCGGCGAGCGGATCGAAAAGCTCAACTTTCTGTTGCGGGCAAATGCGCGAAGCCCGGGTTGCCGCCTCTACGACATTTCACCACTTCTCCGATTCTGACCACTGAGTCGGGATCGAAGCTTGACACCCAACATCTTCCTTTTTCGACGAGGTCTGCACCATGTATCCCAAAATCGACTTTCTGTACCTTTCCGAGCCGGACATGATCGCAGTTGGCGTGCTGGATGCCGCGCGCTGCGTGTCCGTATGCGAGGAGACATTCGGACTCCTCGGCAGAGGCGACTATCTGATGGGTGGCGCCAATCACAATAACCACGGAATGAACATCGTCTTCCCGAAAGAGACGAAGTTCCCGAACATGCCGGTTGCCGGTCCGGACCGCCGCTTTGCTGCAATGCCCGGTTATCTGGGCGGTCGCTTCGACGTGTGCGGCAACAAATGGTACGGATCGAATCACGCCAATGCCGAGAAAGGCCTGCCGCGCTCGATCTTGACCATGATGCTCAATGACAAGGACACGGGCGCGCCGCTGGCGCTGATGTCGGCGAACTTGTTGAGCGCGGCCCGAACCGGAGCCGTGCCGGGAGTGGCGGCAAAGTATCTAGCCAACCAAGATGCGAGAAGTATGTCTGTTATCGGTTGCGGCCCGATCAACAAGGCGTGCTTCACCGCGATCATGACCCAGCTCGGCTCGATCCAGCACGTCGTCTGTTTCGACGTCTTCCTCGACAAGGCGAACGAGTTCGCCGGTTGGGTTCAGCAAACGTACGGGATTTCCGCCACCGGTACCGATGAGGCCGAGAAAGGCTTCCGTGATGCAGATGTCATCACCGTGGCAGCGTCGCGTCTGAAGCCGCTTTATTTCAAGGACGAATGGATCAAGGAGGGCGCGACCATTCTCGTCTCAGGCCCGTTCAATACCGACGAGTCGTTCCTGACTGGCGCCAGGGTCGTATACGACCATACCCCGCTGCAGGAAGCCTATGTCGAGGACGCAATCGCATCGGGCAATAAGGAAAGCTACTACAGCAGCGTCATTGGCGGCCCGTTCTTCCGTCTGATCGATGCAGGCAAGCTGCCCGCCCTGCCTGACTCGACCAGCCTCGGTCATGTCGTGAATGGCGACAAGCCGGGCCGGGAGAGCACGAAGGAGCGTGTCATCTTCATAGCATGCGGGATGGCGGTTTTCGACATCAGCTGGGGGACGGAGCTCTATAACAACGCGCGGGAAAGGAAGATCGGCACGCCCCTCAATTTGTGGGAAAAGCCGGCTCTCTGATCGGGTCACCGTGAATCGCGCTCCCGGCAATTGAGCCGCCTGGATCCCCCTGGAAGGTGCCGAGCGCCAGTGTCGGGACTTTCCTGAGCCTTCGGCCATAGGCCGAAGGCTCATGCCGGGTGAATGCTGGCAAGCGTCGAGGTTTGGGACCGCTTGCACCAAGTGAAGCTGACTGGATAAAGCGTTCAGCCTTGCCGTTAGTCTGCCGACGATGCGCCCGCGGAAGTTTGTATAGGCGCTCACAATTAGCGCTAGCAGTGTTCACAGGCGCGCTAGCTAGTATGTTGCTGTAGAAGTTCACAATCAATGCTAGCCGCGCCCAAAGGAGTGCTAGCAATGTTCACTAATACTGCTAGCGTAATGTTTTGCTCAGCCTGAGCGGTGGGCATCGATAACGTGATTTTGACCTGAGACGTTTCTTGTAGCCATCTGGCAAGTGAGTTCTCTTTTATCCTAGAGGCAAGGAGAACTCGATGAAGAAGCGATTTACCGACGAGCAGATCATCCGGATCTTGCGCGAGGTCGAGAGCCGGGACGAGCCGGTGA
>NZ_QOBB01000199.1:0-12953 GCF_024704855.1 Burkholderia sp. HAN2018
GCGGCGGTCGCGCCGGCGCGCACCGCGACGTCGACCGCGTGCGCGTCGAGGTCGAACACCGTCAGCGCGTGGCCGGCTTTCAGCAGGTTGGCGGCCATGGGGCCGCCCATGTTGCCGAGTCCGATGAATGCAATTTCCATGTATGGGTCTCCGTGTCGACCGGACTTGGCGCTTTAGCGCTTAGTCCGGTCCCATGCTTCGCGGTCGACCGGACCTGGCGCTTCAGCGCTCAGTCCGGTCCCATGCTTCGCACTCAGCGCAGCGCGATCGTCGTGTTCACGCCGCCGGCCGTCGCGTCGTCGTCGAACCAGCGCGCGGTGACCGTCTTCGTCTGCGTGTAGAACTGCACGACCTGCTTGCCGTACGGGCCGAGATCGCCGAGCTTCGAGCCGCGCGAACCCGTGAAGCTGAAGTAGGGCACCGGCACCGGAATCGGGATGTTGATGCCGACCTGGCCGATGTCGATCTCGCTCTGGAACTTGCGTGCCGCCGCACCGCTCTGCGTGAACAGCCCCACGCCGTTGCCCATCGGGTTGCGGTTGACGAGCGCGATCGCGTCGTCGAGCGTGTCGGCCTCGAGCACGACCACCACCGGCCCGAAGATTTCTTCCGTATAGATCGACATGTCGGTCGTCACACCCGAGAAGATCGTCGGGCCGACGAAGTTGCCCTGCTCGTAACCGGGCACCTTCACGTTGCGGCCGTCGAGTTCGAGCTTCGCGCCGGCCTTCACGCCTTCGTCGATCAGCGCGGTGATGCGCGCATGCGCGGCCTTCGACACGACCGGCCCGACATCGGTACCCGGTTCGTGGCCCGCGTTCACCTTCAGCGCCTTCGCTTTCTCGACGAGCTCGGGCAGCCAGTCGCGCGCCGTGCCGACCAGCACGACGACCGACGTCGCCATGCAGCGCTGGCCGGCCGCGCCGAAGCCCGCGCCGACGAGCGCGTTGATCGTCTGCTCGCGGTGCGCGTCGGGCAGCACGACCGCGTGGTTCTTCGCGCCCATCATCGACTGCACGCGCTTGCCGTGCTGGCTGCCGAGGTTGTACACGTGCGTGCCGACGCGCGTCGAGCCGACGAACGAGATCGCCTTGATGTCCGGGTGCGTGCAGAGGCGGTCGACCACCGTCTTGCCGCCGTGCACGACGTTCAGCACGCCCTGCGGCACGCCGGCCTCGATCGCGAGCTCGACGAGCTGCATCGTCGATAGAGGATCCTGCTCCGACGGCTTCAGCACGAACGTGTTGCCGCAGACGATCGCCATCGGGAACATCCACAGCGGGATCATCCCGGGGAAGTTGAACGGCGTGATGCCCGCGCACACGCCGATCGGCTGGCGCAGCGTGTAGGTATCGACGCCGCCCGCCACGTTCTCCGCGAATTCGCCTTGCTGCAGCGTGCCGATCGAGCACGCGTGCTCGACGACTTCGAGGCCGCGGAAGATGTCGCCCTGCGCATCGGGCAGCGTCTTGCCCTGCTCGGCCGTCAGCGTGTGCGCGATCCGTTCGAGATTGCGGCGCACGAGATCCTGGAACTTCAGCATGATGCGCAGGCGCGCGCCGATCGGCGTCGTCTTCCACGTCTGGAACGCGCGCTGCGCGGACGCGATCGCGGTGTCGACCTCGTCGAGCGTCGCATACGGCACGCGGCCGATCACTTCCTGCGTCGCGGGGTTGACGATGTCGCCCCATTCGGCGCTTTGCGATTCGACGAATGCGCCGTCGATCAGCAGCTTGGCGGTGGGCAGGGCGAGGGTGGTCTGGGGAACTGCGGCGTTCATGGAACTCTCCGGGAAACGGGGTGATGACAAACAAGGCGGCCCGTATCCGCCGCCGCGCATGCGCGCACGGCGGACGGCAGGACGAACTGAAATCGATCGGATGCCGGCGGCGTGCTCACGCGCGCGCCGGCCGCATCAACGCGGTACACACGAGCGCGAACACGCCGAAGCCGACGAGGTAAGCGATCACGTAATGCGGCTGGCCGCCGCCGGCCTTGAGCAGCGACGTCGCGATCATCGGCGCGAAGCCGCCGCCGATCACGCCGGCCAGCTGCACCGACAGCGAGATGCCGCTGTAGCGGATCTCCGCCGGGAACTGCTGCGCGAACAGCAGCGATTCCGGCGCATAGAGAATCGGGAACACGACGCCGAGGCCGAGCACGATCGCCCACCATGCAGTCGACGTCTGCTGCGTGCCGAGCATCATGAAGAACGGCGCGGCGAACGCGCACATCAGCACGAGGCCGATCGCGAACATCCGGCGCTGGCCGATGCGGTCGCTGAGATGGCCGCACAGCGGCATCGTGACGAGCGACAGCGCGGCGCCGGCCGTGATCGCGTGCAGCATCTCGGCCTTCGGCAGATGCAGCTGCTGCGTCGCGTAGGCGAGCGCGAACGTGACGACCATGTAGAACCAGGTGTTCTCGGCGGCGCGTGCGCCGACGATCGTCAGCACCTCGCGCGGATGGCGGCGCAGCGCGGCCGTCACCGGCGACTTCTCGGCCTTGCCCTGGCGCTGCATCTTCTCGAAGTCGGGCGATTCGGGCACCTTCGCGCGGATGAACCAGCCGAGGCCGACGAGCGCGATGCTCGCGAGGAACGGCACACGCCAGCCCCACGACAGCATGTCGGCTTCCGGCAGCGCGGCCACCGCGGCCATCGCGACCGACGACAGGATCAGGCCGAGCCCGACGCCCGTCTGCGGCAGGCTGCCGAACAGCCCCTTGCGGCCCTTCGGCGCGTGTTCGACGGCCATCAGCACCGCGCCGCCCCATTCGCCGCCGACCGCCATCCCTTGCAGGAACCGCATCCCGATCAGCAGCGCGGCGGCCCAGTAGCCGATGCTGTCGTACGACGGGATCAGCCCGATGATCATGCTCGGCACGCCCATCAGCAGCAGCGTGATCATCAGCATCGACTTGCGGCCGATGCGGTCGCCGAAGTGGCCGAACACGATGCCGCCCATCGGCCGCCCGATGAAGCCGACCGCGAACGTGCCGAACGCGGCGAGCGTGCCGACGACGGGGTCCAGCGACGGGAAGAAGATGCGGTTGAACACGAGCGCGGCGGCCGTGCCGTAGAGGAAGAAGTCGTACCACTCGATCGTGGTGCCGGCCATGCTGGCCCAGCCGGCCAGCAGGTGGTGTTTCGCGGTGCGCTCGGGCGCAGGTGCCGCGACTGTCGCATGCTCATCGAGGGTGGATCGCGTCTGCATGGTGTCTCCGTGGTGGTGCCGCGGCTCGTAGTCCGCAGGTCACGGTCGAGTATAGTTATGCGCAGATTCATCATGTACCGATAAAGAAACCGGTTG
This sequence comes from Burkholderia sp. HAN2018, assembly GCF_024704855.1. Lineage (NCBI taxonomy): Bacteria > Pseudomonadati > Pseudomonadota > Betaproteobacteria > Burkholderiales > Burkholderiaceae > Burkholderia > Burkholderia sp. HAN2018. The sequence continues at coordinate 3,312 of NZ_QOBB01000199.1, forward strand.
GATGTGCATTTATGCATATCGACGGCCGGCCCGGAGACTCCAGCCCCTTTTTCCCTCGCCGATGCGACATGCCACCGAGCCGGTTTCCGGCAACCTGAACTGGGACGACCTGCGTTTTTTCCTCGAAGTCGCGCGCACGCAGCGGGCGAGCGGCGCCGCGAAGCGGCTGGGGGTCGACTACACGACCGTCGCGCGGCGCATCCGCGCGCTCGAGGCCGCGATGGGCACGCTGCTGTTCGACAAGTCGCGCTCCGGCGGCTTCACGCTGACGGCCGAAGGCCAGCGGCTCGTCGCGTATGCGGATGCGATGGAGACGACCGTGCAGTCCGCGTGCGACCAGGTCGCGAATACGGGCGAGGCGCTGTCGGGCCATGTGCGGATCGGGTCGACCGAGGGGTTCGGGTGCTTTTTCCTCGCGCCGCAGCTCGCGCAGTTTCGCGCCGAGCATCCGCACGTGACGGTCGACCTGCTGCCGGTGCCGCATTTCGTCAACCTGCCCAAGCGCGAGGCGGATCTTGCGATCACGCTCGAGCGGCCCGAGCGCGGGCCTTACGTGGTCACGAAGCTGTGCGATTACCAGTTGCGGCTCTATGCGACGCGCGACTATCTCGCGAACCATCCACCGATCACCTGTACCGACGATCTCGCGGAGCACGCGTTCATCAGCTATGTCGACGATCTCGCGTTCAGCAACGAACTGCTGTACCTGGACCGGGCGGTGCCGGGCGCGACGGCCGGGCTGCGCACGACGAGCGTGATCGCGCAGTATTTCGCGGCGCTGCAGGGCGGCGGGCTCGCGATCCTGCCGTGCTTCATGGCGGCCACGCAGCCGGCGCTGGTGCCCGTGCTGCCGGACGACGTGGTCGTCACGCGGTGCTTCTGGCTGACGTGCCGCGAGGATCTGCGCAAGCTGCGGCGCGTGACCGCGCTGTGGGATTACCTGCGCGCGGCGGCGGACGCGAATCGCGCGCTGCTGTCGGGCGAATCGGGGACGCTGAGATTCGTCGGCGAGCCGGCCTGACGGAATGGCGGGCGGGGTGGTGACGAACGAGTTGATCTGAATTGAAAAAATGGCCGACGAAGATCCGGCCGGTTATCGGGGGAAATGCAGATGGCGTTGACGCAGGCGGGCAAGGTGTTCGTGGTTTGTGTGGCGGTATTCGGCGTGGCCGCGTACTGGCTCGCGTCGCGCATGGTGCGCCGCCAGACCGGCGGCGCGCGCGGAGCGGGCGGCGCGGTCGCCTTCTGGTGGCTCGTGTGCTTTTGCCTGGTGTCGCTGTGTTTCCCGTTCGCGTACTGGATCGGCGACGAACTCTACGCACTGGCGGTGTCGCCGAAATACGAGGCGACCGTCGTGTCCTACCAGTCCGAGTGGGACACCTGCGAGCGACGCGACAGCAGCGGGCGCACCGAACGATATCGGTGCATCAAGTACACGTCGATCCTGGAAGCCGTGATGCCGGATGGCGAGCGGGTCGTGCTGCCGGGCAACATCCGATCCGGCGGCGTGCCGGAGATCGGCGAGAAGATCGATGTCGTGTTGCCGGCCGGGGCTACCCAGTTGCATGAACGCAGCGTGCGCAGTGTCGGCCTGCTGGCCGGCGGCGCGCTGATGGTCGCGATCATCGGGTATTTCGTCTACCTGATCGCGGCGTACGGTGCGGGGAAGAACATCGACGGTGCGGCCCGATTCGGCGTGGCCGTGGTGATGAACGCGCTCGTGCCGCTCGGTGCGCTGCTGATGGAAATCGCGTTCCTGAGCGTGCCGTACCGCTACTGGGTGCGGGGGAATCCCGAACAGTGGCCGGTGTGGGTGCTGGCGCTTGGCCTGCTGTTCGCGCTGGCGCTGCTGCCGTTGCTGCTCATCTACGCGCGAACCGCGTGGCGTGCGGTCGTGAAGTGACGAATGCGGCGGGGCGGTTGTGTCATCATGCCCGCACCGGCAACCGCCAGGAGACGGTCGTGGAAATTCATTCGCAGTGGACGTTCGATTGCCGGCCCGAGCATGTCTGGCCGCATTTCCTCCATGCCCGGATGGACGACACGCGGCCGTTGCTGTTCCGCCTCGGCGTGCCGAAGCCGGTCAGCTGCCGCGTACTCGAAGGCGTGCCGGCCGTCGGCAACACGCGGCAGTGCACGACCGATCGCGGCACCATCGACCAGCGGATCCTCGTGCTCGACGAGCATCGCCGGCTGCGTTACCGGATGGTGGCGTCGACGGTGTGGTGTCGCGACTGGGTCGGCCTGCTGGAGGACGAATTCACGCTGACACCGGTGGAAGGCAGCAGGACGCGCGTCGAACGGCGCACCGTGTTCAGCGCGCGTGGCCTCTTCAGGCCGGTTCGGCAGATCGGGTTGTGGCTCGCGTTGCGGCAGGCGCACCGGTATGCGGCCCGCAACTGGCGGCGTCTCGCGATGGCGGCGCAGGGGCGGGCGGGTGCGATGGAAGCGGTGCGCTAGGGCTTGGGCGCGGGCGCGTAATAGATTTGCCCGATATCCACGCTCGCACCGCCGAACCCCGAATTCAACCCGGGCAGCCTAGCCGGTCTGCGAGTTCGTGCAGGTCCCTGACGTCGAAGTCCCACGTATCGCTGGCCTTCAGGTCGGTCGTCTGGCCGGGCCCGTGTTCGGTCGGCCGCAGCACGAACGCGGTCGACAGCCCCTGCCGGCGTGCGGCCGCGAGATCGCCGTTGTGCGCGGCGACCAGGCACAGCTCGGCCGGCTCGATACCGAGAATCTCGACGGTATCGCTGTACACCTGCGGCGACGGCTTGTACGCGCGCACGACTTCCGCGCCGAGGATCGCATCCCACGGCAGCCCCGCGCGTTTCGCGACGTCGACCATCAGCCGGATGTTGCCGTTCGACAGCGGCGCGATGATGTAGCGTCGCTTCAGCCGCTGCAGCGCCGCGACGGCGTCGGGCCACGGGTCGAGACTGTGCCACGCGAGGTTGAGTGCGTCGATGTCGGCGTCGGGCACGTCGACGATTCCGTAGCGGTCGAGCGTGCGCACGAGGTTCTCGCGATGCAGGACGTCGAGCCGCACGTAGCGGCGGCGCCCGCTGCGGATTTCTTCCATCGACGGCGAATATTCGGCCCGCCACGTATCGGCGAATTCGAACGGGTCGAGTGCGGGTGCGTGGCGATCGAGGAACGCGGCGGCGCCGCGTGCGACGCCGCTTCTCCAGTCGACGATCGTTCCGAATACATCGAAAACGAGCGCCTTGATTTCGGCAGGGTTCGTCATGGTGATCCTGTGAAGGTCAATCGATGAGGGTACACATCGCCGTGCCGCGCGCGATGCGCGGCGCCGGAGCCATCGACATTGAATCACGGATACGAAAACGCGGCCTGCCGGCCGCGATGCAGTCCGGCCGCGCCGGAACGGAGAAGCAGGGCAACGGCGCGCGCCGACGGCCGGACACGCCGGCCGCCGCGCGTGCCGTGCCGGTCAGCTCTTGTCGTACGAGAACTGGATGCCCGCGGTGCCGCCGGTTTCGATGAACAGGTCGATGAACGCCGGCACGGTGGCGCTGCGCGCCCAGTCGCGCTGCAGTTCGCAGAACAGCTGCGCGACGCTGATCATCTGGCCGCCGGCCTGTTCGATGCGGCGCAGCGCGGCTTCGTGCGCGGCGACCGACGTGCCGCCGACCGCATCGACGACCACGTACACCTCATAACCGGCCTTCAGCGCGTCGAGCGCCGGGAACGTCAGGCACGCTTCGGTCCACAGCGCGGTCATGATCAGTTTCTTGCGGCCGGTCGCTTCGACGGCCTTGCGGAATTCGACGTCCTCCCACGAGTTGATGCTGGTGCGGTCGTAGGTCGGATAACCTTCGAGCGCCGCGCGCAGCTGCGGGATCGGCGGCTTGTTCAGGCCCGTCTTCACGTTCACGGTCGAGTGGACGATCGGCAGGTTGTACGCGACGGCCGCCTTCGACGCGCCGACGATGTTGTTGATCAGCAGCTGGCGATCCATCGACGCGATGGAGTTCACCTGGACCGGCTGGTAATCGATGACGATGAACGCCGCGTTCTGCGGGGTGAGCAGGTGGTCGTTCGCGGGGTCGCGAACCGGTTCGCTTGCCATGGTTGTCTCCAGTGACGGTGCGGGAAGTGAGGGGGTAAATCCAGGTCCAGTGAACCGTCGGGTCCGGCGAAGGAGCCGGTCGAGAAAATTCCCGGCTGCCGCGACACGCTCGATCCACGCTGAAACAGGATGCTAGGCGTGCAACAACCGGCGTTCCAGTCCCTTAAAATGCCGTCAGTGTTCTATGGGTGGAACAATCATGGATGACCTGAACGACCTCTACTATTTCGTGAAGGTGGTCGAACACGGCGGGTTCACGCAGGCCGGGCGCGCGCTGGACGTGCCGAAATCGACACTGAGCCGGCGCATCGCCGCGCTGGAAGCGAAGTACGACGTGCGGCTGCTGCAGCGTACGACGCGTCATTTCACCGTCACGGAAACCGGACGCGAATTCCATGAGCGCTGCCTCGCGGTGCTGGTCGAGGCCGACGCCGCGCGCGAGGTGATCGAGCGCCGGCACGCGGAGCCGCGCGGCGTCGTCCGCGTCAGTTGCCCGACCGCGCTGCTCGAATATCGCGTGAGCGAACTGGTCGCGCGTTTCATGGCGATTCATCCGCAGGTGCAGGTGCATCTCGAGGCGACGAACCGCCGCGTCGACCTGCTGAGCGAAGGGTTCGACCTCGCGCTGCGGGTGCGCTTCCCGCCGCTGGAGGACAGCGATCTCGTGATGCGCGTGCTCGCCGACAGCCCGCAGCGGCTGGTGGCCGCGCCGCACTGGCTGGACGGGCGCGCGCCGCTGTCGGACCCGGCCGCGCTGGCCGGCGCGCCGAGTCTCGACTGGGGGCCGGCGCGGCATCACGTGTGGCAGCTGGTCGGGCCGAACGGCGAGCACGCGCAGTTGCGCCATCATCCGCGCTTCGTCACGGACGACATGCACGCGTTGCGCGATGCGGCGATTCACGGCGTCGGCATCGTGCAACTGCCGTGCATGGTCGTCGAGGACGATCTGCGCGACGGCACGCTGGTCGACGTGCTGCCCGGCTGGGCGCCGAAGGGCGGCGTGGTGCACGCGGTGTTTCCGTCGCGGCGCGGGCTGCTGCCGCGCGTGCGGCTGCTGATCGATTTCCTGGCCGAACACATCCGGAAGGATTGACGCTCGCACAGGCGCCGCGCTGCAAGCCTGGCCGGCGCGTGTGCGGGCCCGATGCCCGATGCATCGGCGCCGGGCGCGGCGCCCGGAGCGTGGCGGTCACGGCCGCCACCAACGCATCGAAGGCGATCACGCGCACGGATCCCCGCGCGGACGATCGAACGCGAACGGAGCCGGGGCGCCGCCGCAAGCTGACGAATCGCTTTCGAACGCGGCCCGCATGGCGCACGGCCTTGCCCGGAGCGGTCGCGCCGCGCGCAGGTCTTCCGGCGGACCGACTGACGGCCGGACATGCCGCATCGACCGCGTGTAACCCCTGATGCGCATGGACGCCCGGGTTGCCACGGATTGGTGTTAAATGTATTTCGGCGCGCGTTGGCACCGCGTGCAATACGGGGCGCACCGGGCATCGGCGTATACCCGGAGCGAAAAACGGCACGAAGGATCGAAAACGAATCGGGCGCATCAGACCCGATCGGACAGACGGCAGGATTCATCTTGAATACCGAACCGCAAAGTTCTCGTTACAGTCTCGGGCTCGCGGCGGAAGTGCTCGCGTCCGAGCAAAGCGTGCTGAGGCTGATCACGCGCAACACACCGCTGCCGGAGCTGCTCGTCGAAGTCTGCCGGCGCGCCGAGGCTTTGCTCGGCGACGGCGCGTCGTGCACGATCCTGCTGCTCGATATCGACGGCGTGCACGTGCACGTCGGCGCTGCGCCGTCGCTGCCCCGACAGTACAGCGCGGCGATCGAAGGCGCGACGATCGGGCCGGTGGCCGGCTCGTGCGGCACGGCGATGTACCTGCGCCGGATGGTCGTCGTCGAAGACATCGAAACCGATCCCCTGTGGGCCGACTATCGTGCGGTTGCGCTGCCGCTGGGCCTGCGCGCGTGCTGGTCGGTACCGTTCCTCGACGACGCGGGCGCCGTGCTGGGCGCGTTCGCCGTCTATCACCGCATGCCGCGCCGGCCGAGCGACGAGGAAACCGAACTGCTGCGCGACATCGGCAACAGCGTCGGCCTCGCGGTGCACCAGGACCGGATCGCGCGACAGCTCGCGCGCAGCGAGGAACATCACCGGCTCGTGGTCAACAGCCTGAACGAAGGGATCCTCGTCGTGTCGCGCGATGGCGTCGTGGTCGCGAGCAACCCGAGTGCGAACCGGATGATGCGCGTGAAGGGCGACTTCGTCGGCCGCAGGCTGTCGACGGTGATCCTGCGCAAGCTGCGCGAGGACGGCACGCCGATCGCGCCCGACGACTGGCCGAGCCGGCGCGCGCTCGAAACGGCCACGCCGATGCTCGACTACACGGTCGGTTTCGGCCTGGCGGACGGCGACACCATCTGGGTGCGCGGCAACGCGGTGCCGATCGTGAGGCCGGGCGAAACGCAGGCCGACTCGGTGCTCGTTTCATTCAACGACATCGGCCCCGTGCGCGAAGCGCAGCAGCAGCTGCGCTACCTGGCGACCCGCGATGCGCTGACGGGCCTCTACAACCGCCGCTGGCTCGGCGACCGCATGCGCGAGCTGTTCGGCGGCCACGATGCGGCGGGCGGGCCCGCGCGCGTCGCGATCCTGTTCATCGATCTCGTCGGCTTCAAGAAGGTCAACGACACGGCCGGCCACGACGCGGGCGACGCGCTGCTGCGCAGCGTCGCGGCACGGCTCGCGGCGTGCGGAGGCGGGCAGCATGCGCTCACGCGCGTCGGCGGCGACGAGTTCGTGATCCTCGTCGACGACTGCGACGATCCCGACAAGCTCGCGGTGCTCGCGCGCGAGGTGATCGACGCGATCGCGAAGCCGTTCGCAATCGCGAACAACGAATACTGGCTCGGCGTGTCGATCGGGATCAGCGTCGCGCCGCGCGACGGCGACGATGCCGTCACGCTGATGCGCAACGCGGATTCGGCGATGTACGACGCGAAGCAGCGCGGCCGCAACCACTTCACGTTCTTCACCGCGCAGCTCAACCTGCGGCTGCAGCGCCGCTTCGCGATCGAGCAGTCGCTGCGGCGCGCGCTCGCGTCGGACATGCTGCGGCTCGCGTATCAGCCCGTCGTCGACGCGCGCAGCGGCCGCACCGTCGGCGCCGAGGCGCTGCTGCGCTGGACGAGCCCCGAGCTCGGGCCGATGTCGCCGGCGGAGTTCATTCCGGTCGCGGAAGATACGGGGCAGATCGTCGCGATCGGCCAGTGGGTGCTCGAAACCGCGTGCCGGCAGGCGGCCGAATGGCGCCGCACGATCGCGCCCGACCTGGTGCTGGCCGTCAACCTGTCGCCGCGGCAGTTCCACGAAGGCCTCGTCGAGTCGGTCGGTCGCTGCCTCGCGCAGACGCGGCTCGATCCGTCCGCGCTCGAGCTCGAGATTACAGAAGGACTGCTGATGAACGACACGGACACCGTGCTGCCGATGCTCGAGGCGCTCACGGACATGAACGTGCGCATCTCGGTCGACGATTTCGGCACGGGCTATTCGTCGCTCGCGTACCTGAAGCGCTTTCCGCTGCACAACCTGAAGGTCGACCGCTCGTTCGTGTCGGGCGTGCCCGATCATCACGATTCGGTGGCGATCACGCAGGCCGTCGTCGCGATGGCGCATTCGCTCGGGATGAAGGTCACGGCCGAAGGGGTCGAGACGCAGGCGCAGTCGTGGTTCCTGCAGCAGATCGGCTGCGACATGCAGCAGGGCTACTTGTTCAGCCGCCCGCTGGACCCGAGCGACTACGCGCGCCGGCTCGGCGCCGCGTGAGCGAGGCGCCGAGCCGGCGTTCGGCGTTCAGTCGGCGCGTGGCGCACCGAAGCCGCCGGGGACGGGCGGTGTCGGCGTCGCGTCGATCTCGACGCGGTTCTTGCCCTCGTGCTTCGCGCGATAGAGCGCGCGGTCGGCCGCTTCGATCAGCACGGTCGTCGGCAGGCCGGGCGTCGGCACGATGGTCGCGCCGCCGATGCTGATCGTCACGGTGTCCCCCGTCGACGAATGCGCATGCTGGAGCCGCAGCGCCTCGACCGCGAGGCGGATCTTTTCGCCGAGCAGCCGCGCGGCACCCGGCGACGTGGCCGGCATCACGACCGCGAATTCCTCGCCGCCGAAACGCGCGGCGAGATCCCCCGACTGGCCGAGACAGCGCTCGATGGTCGACGCGATCTGCTTGAGCACGCTGTCGCCCGACACGTGGCCGTACGTGTCGTTGTACAGCTTGAAATTGTCGACGTCGATCATCAGCAGCGACAGCTCGCTGCGCTCGCGCGTGCCGCGCCGCCATTCGGCGGCGAGGTATTCGTCGAGATAGCGCCGGTTCGACAGCCCGGTGAGGCCGTCCGAATGCGTGAGGCGCCGCAGCTCGAGATTGGCTTCGAGCAACTGCTGCTGCGATTGCCGCAGCGCGCGATAGGCCTCGTCGCGCTGCAGCAGGTTCATGTACGAGCGCGAGTGGTAGCGCACGCGCGCGACGAGCTCGATGCGGTCGGGCAGCTTCACGAGGTAGTCGTTCGCGCCGGCCGCGAAGGCGGCGCTCTTGATCACGGGCTCTTCCTGCGTCGACAGCACGATGATCGGCACGTCGCGCGTCGCCGGATTCGTCCGGTACGCCTTCACGAGGCTCAGACCGTCGGTGCCGGGCATCACGAGATCCTGCAGGATCACGGTCGGCCGCGTCTCGATCGCGGTGGCCATCGCGTCGTCCGAACGCGGGCAATAGTGGAAATCGATGCCTTCCTCGTCGACGAGCGCGCGCCGTACGGCTTCCGCGACGATCGTCTGGTCGTCGACCAGCAGCACCATCGCCGGCACGTCGGCGGGCGGCACGTAGGGGCCGCCTGGCGGGTGAGTCGGGTCAATGGTCATGGTCGATGCGGGTTGTTGCGAGGGCAGGCATGGGTGTTGCAAGTGTTCATCGGGCTCAGATCCGTGCGAGCGCCGCCAGCTCGCCCGCGATGCGTCCGAGCGGCAGGATCGCGCGCGCCGCGCCGAGCGTCGCGGCCGCCTTCGGCATGCCGTAGACGGCGCTCGTCGCCTCGTCCTGCGCGATCGTATGGTAGCCCTTCATCCGCAGCGCCTTCAGGCCGATCGCGCCGTCGCGGCCCATCCCCGTGAGCAGCACGCCGATCACGCGGCCGGGCCAGTGCTCGGTCAGGCTGTTGAAGAACACGTCGACCGACGGGCGATACGGCGTGGCGGCCGGCTCGCGCGTGTATTCGAGCGTGCCGGCGCGCGTGATGCGCAGGTGGTCGTCGGTTGCGGCGAGCAGCGCGACGCCCGGCTGCGGGCGGTCGCCTTCGCGCGCGACGCGCACGGCGAGCGACGTCTGGCCGTCGAGCCATTGCGCCATGCCTTCGGCGAACGCGCGGTCGACGTGCTGCACGATCACGATCGGTGCGTTGAAATCGGCCGGCAGGCCGCCGAGGACCGACGCGAGCGCGCCGGGGCCGCCGGCCGATGCGCCGATCGCGATCAGCGGTCCGCC
>NZ_QOBB01000200.1:0-12869 GCF_024704855.1 Burkholderia sp. HAN2018
CATGGACGCTCGCGACGGTCGTGCTGCTCGTCGTGCTGGCCGTCGGGCTCGTGCTGGCGGCGGTGACGACCGAGCACGGCACGCGGCTCGCGTGGCAGGTGGCGGAGCGCGTGCTCGGCACGCGGCTCGCGGGCACGCTCGACGGCGGCTCGCTCGCGACCGGCGTGCGGTTGCGCGGGTTCGCCTGGACGAGTCCCGACGGCACCGGTACCGAAATCCGCATCGACCGGCTCGACGGCCGCTGGGCATTGACCCGCGCGCCGTGGCGTCTGTCCATCGCGTATCTTCGGGCCGGCACGATCGACGTGCGGATCCCGCCGGGGCCGTCGACGCCGAGTACGACGCCGCAGGACCTGAGCCTGCCGCTGCAGTTGCGGATCGACGACCTGCGCGTCGATCACCTCGCGATCCACGACGGCGGCTCGACGACGCAGCTCGACCATCTCGCGCTGAACGGCCGCAGCGACGGTCGTCACCATGAACTCGTGCTCGACGGCGTCGATACGCCGTACGGTGCGCTGACCGCGCGCGCGAAACTCGACGGCGTGAAGCCGTTCGCGCTGACGGGGGAGGCCACTTACGCGGGCAAGCTGGCCGACGAGCCGGTCGATGCGCGTGCTCGCGTGTCGGGCTCGCTCGAGGCGCTCGTCGCGGAAGTCGACGCGAGCGGGATGAAGCTGAACGGGCGCGCGCACGTCGAGGCCGCGCCGTTCGGCGCGGTGCCGCTCACGCGCGCGTCGCTCGCGTTCGATCACGTGAACCCGCAGGCGCTCGCGCCCGGCGCGCCGGCCGCCGATCTCGCGGTGCGCGCGGAACTCGCACCCGTGACCGCGCCGGCCGGCTCGGCGCCCGCAAAGGGGTTCGCGGTGACGGGCCCGGTGTCGATCGTCAACGCGAAGCCCGGCACGCTCGGCGATCACCTGTTGCCGGTGATCGACGCGCACGCGAACGTGCATCTCGACGCGCACGCGCAGCGGATCGACGCGCTCGCGCTGAAGCTGATCCGCGACGGCAGCGTGACGGGCAACGGCACGCTGACGGGCGGCAAGGGCCGCTTCGACCTGAAGGTCGCGAACCTCGACCTGAACGCCTTCGTCGCCGAGCTGCGGCCGATGCGTCTGGGCGGCCCGCTCGGCGTGACGCTCGCGGCCGGCGTGACGACCGTCGACTTCAACCTGAACGATCCGAAGCTCGCGCTCGGCGCACGCGCGAAGGTTGCGCTGACGCCGCAGCAGACCGTGCTGACCGACGCACGCGTGACGGCGGGCAAGGGCCGCATCGACCTGACGGGCGTGTTCCGCCACGATGCGCATTCGAGCTACGACGCGAAGGCGACGCTGACCGGATTCGATCCGCTGCTGCTCGCCGCGCAGAGCGCGCCGAAGGCCGGTAGCGGCAAGGCGCCTGTCAAGGTTGTGAAGGCGCCGCCCAGGCGCGGCGAGACGCGCGTGTCGGGCACGCTGACGGCGTCGGGCGCATTCGCGCCGCAGGTGTCGACGAAGGCGACCTTCAAGCTCGGCGACAGCCTGTACGACGGCGTGCCGCTGACCGGCGCCGGCGTCGTGCAGCTCGCCGGCTCGCGGATCCTGCCGAGCAACGCGAACCTGTCGATCGCGGGCAATCATGTCGACCTGCGCGGCAGCTTCGGGGCGCCCGGCGACCGGCTGCGCTTCGTCGTCGACGCGCCGCAGCTCGACCGGCTCGGCTTCGGCGTGGAAGGGCTCGTGCAGGCGCAGGGCGACCTGACCGGCAGCTTTGCACACCCGAACGTGACGGCCACCTACAAGGCCGAGCATGTCGTCGTCGGTTCGAACCGGATCGGTGCCGCGCAGGGTCGCGCGGACATCCGCGACGGCGCGCACGGCGCCCTCGTGTTCACGGCCGACGCGACCGACCTCGCGCTCGGTTCGCTGAATCTGAAATCGCTGCGCGCGAACCTCGACGGCACGCGCGCGAAGCACACGCTCGACGCGTCGGCGCTCGGGACGGCCGGCGGCCGCGTGATCGACTTGACGCTCGCGGCGAACGGCGGCGTGGTCGAGAGCCGCGACGGGATGCGCTGGGACGGTACCGTGACGCGTCTCGCGAACCGCGGCACGCCGGCCGTCGCGCTGCAGGCGCCGCTGACCGTATCGGCCGGTGCCGGCCGCGTGACGCTCGGCGCGACGCGGCTCACGCTCGAGGGCGCGGCGATCGACCTGAAGTCGTTCGTGTTCGATCACGGCCAGATGCGCTCGGCGGGCTCCGTGAGCGGCGTGTCGGTCGCGCGTTTCCTCGAGGTCCGCCAGGAGCTGACGGGCCAGCGGCCGCCGGTGCGAACCGACGTCGTGCTCGACGCCGACTGGGATTTCTCGCTCGGCGCGAACTCGACCGGCCATGTGCAGGTGAAGCGGCGCGGCGGCGACGTGACGATCGAGAGCGGGCGCGGCATCGCGTCGCTGGGGCTGACCGACCTGTCCGCGCGCGCGAACTTCACGCCCGGCAACCGGCTCAACGTGACGGCGCTCGCGAAGGCGAACCGGATCGGCACGCTCGACGCGAACGTCACCGTGCCGTTCGCGCTGCGCGACGGCATGTTCGGCGTGGTCGACGACGGCCCGCTGTCGGGCCGCATCGACGTCGACGTCCCGGCGCTGAAGACGACCGGCAACCTGTTCGGGCCGAGCTACCTGCTCGGCGGGCGCGCGGCGCTGAAGCTGACCGTCGCGGGCACGCCGGCGAAGCCGAACCTGTCGGGGATGCTGACGGGCGACGACCTGTCCGCGACGCTCGTCGACCAGGGCGTGCAGCTGAAGGACGGCATCGTGCGCATCAAGCTGTCGGAAAACCTCGTCGAATTCCAGCAGGTCGAGTTCCACGGCGGCGACGGCACGCTGCGCGCACTTGGCCGCGTGCGTCTCGACGGCGAGGCGCCCGACCTGACCGCGAGCATCGTCGCGGACAAGCTCGAGCTGTTCGCGGCGCCGGACCGGAAGCTGTCGCTGTCGGGCAAGGCGACGGTCGCGAACGACGGGCCGCGCGGCGCGCTGTCGATCGACGGCAAGTTCGTCGTCGATCGCGCGCTGTTCGACCTGCCCGAGGAGTCGGCGCCGCACCTGTCGGACGACGTGGTGATCGTGCAACCCGACGGCACGGTGCGCGGCGAGACGCCGACCGGCACCGCCGTCGCCAAGCCGAAGCCGGCCGCGGACAAACCGGCGCCGTCGCTCGCGCCGCGCGCGAACATCGACATCGGCCTCGGCAACAACTTCCGCTTCAAGGGGCACGGCGCGGATCTCGGGCTGCGCGGCACGATCACCGTGATGAGCGCGCCGGGCGTGCCGCTGCGCGCGGTCGGCAACGTGCGTGTGACCGAAGGGTCGACGTACACGTCGTTCGGCCGCAAGCTCGCGATCGAGAACGGCTTCTTCACCTTCAACGGCCCCGTGTCGAACCCGGGCGTCAACATCCTCGCGATGCGGCGCAACCAGGAAGTCGAGGCCGGCGTGCAGGTCACGGGCACGATCCAGTCGCTGACGGTCAAGCTGGTGTCGGAACCGAACGTCACGGACAACGAAAAGCTGTCGTGGCTGCTGTTCGGGCACGGCACCGACCAGGGCAACAACGTCGGCCAGCAGGGCACGATGACGGCGGCGCTCGGGCTGCTCGGCAGCGTGACCGGCAAGCGCGTCGCGCAGACCTTCGGTCTCGACGAGGTCTCGGTCGGCCGCAGCGAGGTGGGCCTGACGGACCCGCAGGTCGTGCTGGTGTCGAAGGCGATCAACGAGCGGTTCGTGCTCGGCTTCGAGCAGGGGCTGCAGTCGGCGAGCAACGCGTTCAAGGCGACGATCAACCTGACGCGCTTCTGGTCCGTGTCCGCGTACGGCGGCACGTTCCAGGGCGTCGACCTGAACTACACGCGGCGTTTCGACCGGTGGTTCGGCAGCGATGCGGCGCGGGCGCGGCGTGCCGAGCAGCCATGAATGAAAAAGCCCCGCACGAAACGAATCGTGCGGGGCATTGTTTGGCGACAGCGGCAGCGCGTTCGGCTTACTTCACGCGCATGCCGGGCTTCGCGCCGCTGTGCGGCTCGAGGATGTAGAGGCCTGGTTCCGCCTTCTCGTCGGTGGCCGACGCGGCGAGCACCATCCCTTCGGACAGGCCGAACTTCATCTTGCGCGGCGCGAGGTTCGCGACCATCACGGTCAGCTTGCCCACGAGCTGCTCGGGTTGGTACGCGGACTTGATGCCCGAGAACACGTTGCGGGTCTTTTCCTCGCCGACGTCGAGCGTGAGCTGCAGCAGCTTGTCCGAACCCTCGACGGCCTGGCACGCGACGATCTTCGCGATGCGCAGGTCGATCTTCGCGAAATCGTCGATCGAGATGGGGGCATCGTCGGCGCCGTTCACGGCGGCCGGCTTCGCGTTCGCCTTGGCGTTCTTCGCCTCCTTGGCGGCGTTCGCGCTCGCGGCGGCCGCGCCGGTGGCCTCGGCCTGCAGCGAATCTCGGTTCGCGGCGAGCAATGCCTCGATCTGCTTCGGGTCGACGCGCGTCATCAGGTGCTGGTACGCCTTGATCGGCTGTTCCGACGACAGCGGCTTCGCGGCATCGGCCCATGCGAGCGGCGCGATCCCGAAGAACGACTCGACGGCCTCGGCCACGCGCGGCATCACCGGCTTCAGCGCGAGCGACAGCAGGCGGAAGGACTCGAGGCTCACGCTGCAGGTTTCGTGCAGCGCGACCGCGTTGGCAGGATCCTTCGCGAGATCCCACGGTTTCGCGCCGTCGACGTACGCGTTCACTTCGTCCGCGAGCTCCATCGTGTGGCGCAGCGCGCGGCCGTACTCGCGTGCTTCGTAGTGCGCGGCGATCCCGGGAATCGCATCGCGCAGCTTCACGACGAGCGGATGGTTCATCGCGCTGTCCTGCACGCGGCCGTCGAAGCGCTTGATCAGGAAGCCTGCCGCGCGGCTCGCGATGTTCACGTACTTGCCGACGAGATCGCTGTTCACGCGCGCCTGGAAATCGTCGAGGTTCAGGTCGATGTCTTCCATCGTCGCGTTCAGCTTCGCGGCGAAGTAGTAGCGCAGCCATTCGGGGTTCAGGCCCGTGTCGATGTAGCTCTGCGCGGTGATGAACGTGCCGCGCGACTTCGACATCTTCGCGCCGTCGACCGTCAGGAAGCCGTGCGCGAACACGTTGGTCGGCGTGCGGTGGCCCGAGAACTCGAGCATCGCGGGCCAGAACAGCGTGTGGAAGTACAGGATGTCCTTGCCGATGAAGTGATACTGCTCGGTGGTCGAGCCCGGGCGGATCCACGCGTCGAAGTCGACGCCGTTGCGGTCGCACAGATTCTTGAAGCTCGCGTAGTAGCCGACCGGCGCGTCGAGCCACACGTAGAAATACTTGCCGGGCGCGCCCGGGATCTCGAAACCGAAGTACGGCGCGTCACGCGAGATGTCCCAGTCGGCGAGCTTGGCCTCGCCGGCGTCGCCGAGCCATTCGCGCATCTTGTTGGTCGCTTCGGGCTGCGCGAGGCCGCTCACCCATTCGCGCAGGAACGTTTCGCAGCGCGGATCGGACAGGCGGAAGAAGTAGTGTTTCGACGTCTTGCGCACCGGCGTCGCGCCCGACACGACCGAATACGGGTTCAGCAGTTCGGTCGGCAGGTAGGTCGAGCCGCATACTTCGCAGTTGTCGCCGTACTGGTCCTTCGCGTGGCACTTCGGACACTCGCCCTTGATGAAGCGGTCGGGCAGGAACATTTCCTTGACGGGATCGTACGCCTGCTCGATCTCGCGCTCGGCGATGAAACCGGCTTCCTGCAGCGCGACGTAGATCTTCTCGCTCAGCACGCGGTTCTCGTCCGAATCGGTCGAGTAGAAATTGTCGAACGACACGCCGAAGCTGTCGAAGTCGCGCTTGTGCTCGGTCCACACGCGGTCGATCAGTTGCTTCGGGGTCAGGCCTTCCTTCTCCGCGCGCAGCATGATCGGCGTGCCGTGCGTGTCGTCGGCGCCGATGTAGTAGACCTCATGGCCATGCATTCGCAGCGTCCGCACCCAGATGTCGGTCTGGATGTACTCGACCAGGTGGCCGATGTGGATCTGCCCGTTGGCATAGGGCAGTGCGGACGTAACGAGGATCTGGCGGTCACCTTGCGGCGCCGCAGCCTGCACGGAAGTGAGGTCGGATGCGGACATAGGGTCTGTAGAGGAACGGCGGAAAACGACGGGAAACTGCGATTCTAGCAGGGGCGCGCGCCGGCGACGCGGGCAGGGCGCCGCTGACCGGGCGCCGGAACGGGCGGGGCCGCGCAAGCGGCGTGCCCGGCGGTGACATGCTGCGGCGCAGCACGAATTCTGCGGGCAAAAAAAACCGGGGCGGATACGGCCCCGGAGCAACAACGACAAGAGGAGAATGGTGACGCGCCGGCAACACCAGCCGCGTACCGTAAATACTGACCACGGCCTGCGACAGAAGTTCGAAAATTTTTTCGATTTGTTACCGGCTCCGCCGGAAGTCTTGTCCGGCGGGGCTGCGCGGGCGGCGGGCCCGCGCCTTCCCCTCGTCGTGCGCTTACTGCGCCTGTGCTGCGCGCAGGTAGATTTCGACGCGGCGGTTCTGTGCGCGGCCGGCTTCCGTCGCGTTGTCCGCGATCGGGTTCGACGGGCCCATGCCCTGTGCCGACAGGCGGCCGCCGGCAACGCCGCGCTGCACGAGCGCGTTGACGACGCTCTGCGCGCGGTTCTGCGACAGCGTCTGGTTCAGCTGCTGCGAACCCGTGCTGTCCGTGTAGCCGACGATCGATGCCGTCACTTGCGGGTTCTGGTTCAGCGTCGTCGCCAGGTCGTTCAGCAGCGGCGTGAAGGCCGGCGTGATCGCGTACTGGTTCGTCGCGAACGTCACCGAGCTCGGCACGTTCAGCTTCAGCGAGCCGTCCGGCTGCTCGGTCACCTGCGTACCCGTCTTGGCTGCCGACGGCGCGAGCTTGTTCTTGATCGCCTGCCAGTTGTAACCCGTCACGCCGCCGACCAGTGCGCCGACGCCCGCGCCGATCGCCGCGCCCTTGCCGCCGCCCGCCAGCGCGCCGATGCCTGCGCCCAGCGCCGCACCCGTGCCGGTACCGACGGCCGTATTGTTGCCTTGCTGCGTGGCGCAGCCTGCCAGCAGTGCGCCGGCCAATGCGAAGACGGACAGACGGGTCGCGATTTTCATGTTCATCTTGGATTCCTCTCTTGGTTGAACGAGTCGACAACGACGACAACAACAGTTACGGCTCCACGCGCGGGCCGCCCGAAAAAGGAGGGCAGGCCTGCACCAGCGGCAGCCGCCGAGGTGGCCGCATGCCCTGTCCGTCAGCGTGGCTGTTCGGGCAGTGCGACGCGTCAGCCTCTACAATATAGGCGGTTGGTGGCCGATTTGGCCCCATAGCATGCCGCAGGCGAAGAGTGCGCCGGGTCGCGCGTTCGCGCAATGGCGTGCAACAGATTCTTTCACTTTTCCCGATTTTCGCAGCGTAATTTGATATTTTTTGACGTTTGCGCGCGAGAAAAACGTTTTCACGGAGTTTCGATGAGCATTGACCGGGCACAAGTCGACGCCGCTTTGGCGGCTGTCGTCGACCCCAATACCGGCCGTCCGTATGCGGCGAACAAGGGCGTGCGCAACGTCGCGATCGACGGCGACGTCGTGGCGCTCGACGTGGTGCTCGGTTATCCCGCGCGCAGCCAGCACGACGACGTGCGCGCACGCGTCACCGCGGCGCTCCAGGCCGTGCCCGGCGTACGCGACGCGCGCGTCGCCGTGTCGCAGGAGATCGTCGCGCACACGGTGCAGCGTGGCGTGAAACTGCTGCCGAACGTGAAGAACATCGTGGCGGTCGCGTCGGGCAAGGGCGGTGTCGGCAAGAGCACGACGGCCGTCAACCTCGCACTCGCGCTCGCCGCAGAAGGCGCGTCGGTCGGCATCCTCGACGCCGACATCTACGGCCCGTCGCTGCCGACGATGCTCGGCATCCACGGCCAGCGCCCCGAGTCGCCCGACAACCAGTCGATGAACCCGCTCGTCGGCCACGGGCTGCAGGCGAACTCGATCGGCTTCCTGATCGAGGAAGACAACCCGATGGTATGGCGCGGCCCGATGGCGACCTCCGCGCTCGAGCAGTTGCTGCGCCAGACCAACTGGCGCGAGCTCGACTACCTGATCGTCGACATGCCGCCCGGCACGGGCGACATCCAGCTCACGCTCGCGCAGCGCGTGCCGGTCACGGGCGCGGTGATCGTCACGACGCCGCAGGACATCGCGCTGCTCGACGCGAAGAAGGGCCTGAAGATGTTCGAGAAGGTCGGGATTCCGATCCTCGGCATCGTCGAGAACATGAGCATCCACATCTGTTCGAACTGCGGCCACGAAGAACACATCTTCGGCGCTGGCGGGGCCGAGCGGATGGCGAAGGATTACGACGTGAACGTGCTCGGCAGCCTGCCGCTCGACATCGCGATCCGCGAGCGGGCCGACAGCGGCACGCCGACGGTCGCGGCCGATCCCGAAGGCGCGCTGGCCCGTCGTTACCGCGACATCGCGCGCGGCGTCGCACTGGCGATTGCCGAGCGTTCGCGCGACATGACGTCGAAGTTTCCGTCGATCGTTGTTCAAAATACGTAAAACCCTTGCGGGGCGGGGCCTCACGCTGTTTACGGCGCCGCGAGGCGCGGTATCATGGCGACTTTTCCCGGGTCCCTTTACCCGCCCGGCGCGGCCGTCGTGTCAAACGGCCGCCAGCCGGCATGAGGATCGAATGAAACAACGACATCACGGCGTACGTGCCGGCCGCGTGCGGTACGCGCTGCTGGCCGCCGCCGCGCTGGGCCTGCTGGCCGGCTGCACCTCCTTTTCCTCGTCGCACGAAAAACGGGCCGACGCACAACTGCAGCCGACGGTCGGCTCGCAGGCGCGCGGCGCGGTGACGTTCGTCGAGCGTCCGGACGGCGTTCAGGTCACGTACAACCTGGCCGGCCTTCCGCCCAACAGCGATCACGCGCTACAGGTGCACGAACGCGGCGACTGCAACGCGGGCGACGGCTCGAGCGCCGGCCAGGTGTTCGCGCCGGCCGCAGACCGGTTGCGCGCGGGCGCCCGCGTCGCCGGCGATCTCGGCAACATCCATGCGGACGCGAACGGCGTCGCGGCCGGCTTCATCGTCGCGCCCGATCTGGCCCTCGATGGCGTGCGCTCGGCGATGAACCGCGCGGCGCTGGTGCACCGCGACCCGAGCGATCCCGCGTTTCCGCAGCATGGCGCGGGGCCCGCGCTCGCCTGCGGCGTGATCCGTTGACGGCCGCCGCGTGCATGCGCCGATGATCGCGTAAAATGTCCGCCTTTCCCGGCCGCCGTCTCGCGCGAGCGGCCCTCCCTGACCGTCACGCAGCGTTTCCAGGCGCCCCGATATGAGCATCAAGTCCGACAAATGGATTCGGCGCATGGCCGAAGAGCACAAGATGATCGAGCCGTTCGTGCCCGATCAGGTTCGCGCGTCCGAGGACGGCCGCCGGATCGTCAGCTACGGCACGTCGAGCTACGGCTACGACATCCGCTGCGCGGACGAATTCAAGATCTTCACGAACATCAACTCGACGATCGTCGATCCGAAGAACTTCGACGAGGGTTCGTTTGTCGATTTCAAGGGCGACGTGTGCATCATCCCGCCGAACTCGTTCGCGCTGGCCCGCACCGTCGAATATTTCCGCATCCCGCGCACCGTGCTCACTGTCTGCCTCGGCAAGTCGACCTATGCGCGCTGCGGGATCATCGTCAACGTGACGCCGTTCGAACCCGAGTGGGAAGGCTACGTCACGCTGGAATTCTCGAACACCACGCCGTTGCCCGCGAAGATCTACGCGAACGAAGGCGTCGCGCAGGTGCTCTTCTTCGAAAGCGACGAAGTGTGCGACGTGTCGTACGCGGATCGCGGCGGCAAGTATCAGGGGCAGCGCGGTGTCACGCTGCCGAAAACCTGATCTGGTTGCATAACGTCTCACCAGTTTCCGGGTGACCGCTGCGCGTGACGCGCCGCGGTCGTTCTTTTTGGAGAATCGCCCATGAAGTTTCGTTTCCCCGTCGTCATCATCGACGAAGATTTCCGCTCCGAGAACATCTCGGGCTCCGGCATCCGGGCGTTGGCCGAAGCGATCGAGAAGGAGGGCGTCGAAGTCCTCGGCCTCACGAGCTACGGCGATCTGACGTCGTTCGCGCAGCAGTCGAGCCGCGCGTCGTGCTTCATCCTGTCGATCGACGACGACGAACTCATGCTCGGCGAAACCGGCCCGGACGGCGAACTGCCCGAACTCGCGACCGCGATCATCGAGCTGCGCGCGTTCGTCACCGAAGTGCGCCGCCGCAACGCGGACATCCCGATCTTCCTGTACGGCGAAACGCGCACGTCGCGCCACCTGCCGAACGACATCCTGCGCGAGCTGCACGGCTTCATCCACATGTTCGAGGACACGCCGGAGTTCGTCGCGCGCCACATCATCCGCGAGGCGAAGGTCTATCTCGACTCGCTCGCGCCGCCGTTCTTCAAGGAACTGGTGAAGTACGCGGACGAAGGCTCGTACTCGTGGCACTGCCCGGGCCACTCGGGCGGCGTCGCGTTCCTGAAGAACCCGCTCGGCCAGATGTTCCACCAGTTCTTCGGCGAGAACATGCTGCGCGCCGACGTCTGCAACGCGGTGGACGAACTCGGCCAGCTGCTCGACCACACGGGCCCGGTCGCCGCGTCCGAGCGCAATGCGGCGCGCATCTTCAGCGCGGACCATCTGTTCTTCGTGACGAACGGCACGTCGACGTCGAACAAGATCGTCTGGCACGCGACGGTCGCGCCCGGCGACATCGTGCTGGTCGACCGCAACTGCCACAAGTCGATCCTGCACGCGATCACGATGACGGGCGCGATTCCGGTGTTCCTCACGCCGACGCGCAACCACTTCGGCATCATCGGGCCGATCCCGCGCGACGAGTTCAAGCCGGAGAACATCCGCAAGAAGATCGAGGCGAACCCGTTCGCGCGCGAGGCGATGCGCCAGAACCCGGACATGAAGCCGCGCATCCTGACGATCACGCAGAGCACGTACGACGGCGTCGTCTACAACGTCGAGATGATCAAGGACCTGCTCGGCGACCTGCTCGACACGCTGCACTTCGACGAAGCGTGGCTGCCGCACGCGACGTTCCACGACTTCTATCGCGACATGCACGCGATCGGCGACGGTCGTCCGCGCACGGGCGCGCTCGTGTTCGCGACGCACTCGACGCACAAGCTGCTCGCGGGCATTTCGCAGGCATCGCAGATCGTCGTGCAGGATTCGGAGAACCGCACGTTCGACAAGCACCGCTTCAACGAGGCGTACCTGATGCACACGTCGACGAGCCCGCAGTACGCGATCATCGCGTCGTGCGACGTCGCGGCCGCGATGATGGAGCCGCCGGGCGGCACCGCGCTCGTCGAGGAATCGATCGCCGAGGCGATCGATTTCCGCCGCGCGATGCGCAAGGTCGACGCCGAATACGGCGACGACTGGTTCTTCAGCGTGTGGGGCCCGGACGAGCTGTCGGCAGAAGGCATCGGCTCGCGCGACGACTGGATGCTGAAGCCGAACGACCACTGGCACGGCTTCGGCCCGCTGGCGGAAGGCTTCAACATGCTCGACCCGATCAAGGCGACGATCATCACGCCGGGGCTCGACGTCGACGGCGAGTTCGGCGAGACGGGCATCCCCGCCGCGATCGTCACGAAGTACCTGGCCGAGCACGGGATCATCGTCGAGAAGACCGGCCTGTACTCGTTCTTCATCATGTTCACGATCGGCATCACGAAGGGCCGCTGGAACTCGATGGTGACCGAGCTGCAGCAGTTCAAGGACGACTACGACAACAACCAGCCGCTGTGGCGCGTGCTGCCGGAATTCGTCGCGCAGCATCCGCGCTACGAGCGTGTCGGCCTGCGCGACCTGTGCACGCAGATCCACGACGTGTACCGCGCGAACGACATCGCCCGCCTGACGACCGAGATGTACCTGTCGGACATGGAACCGGCGATGAAGCCGTCGGACGCGTTCGCGAAGCTCGCGCACCGCAAGATCGACCGCGTGCCGCTCGACGAGCTCGAAGGCCGCGTGACGAGCATCCTGCTCACGCCGTACCCGCCGGGCATTCCGCTGCTGATTCCGGGCGAGCGTTTCAACAAGACGATCGTGAACTACCTGCGGTTCGCGCGCGACTTCAACGAGCGCTTCCCGGGCTTCCACACCGACATCCACGGCCTCGTCGCGGAAGAGGTGAACGGCCGCGTCGAGTACTTCGTCGACTGCGTGCGCGACTGATGGCGACGCACGGACGAATCCAGGCGATGCGTGCGGCGGTGGCCGCGCTCGTCGTCTGGGCGGCAGGCGTGTCTGGGTTGGCGGGTATGGGTGTCGCGCACGCGGAAGTCGCGGCGGCCGACCCGATCGACGTCGCGATGCGGCAATGCCTCGCGCGGCGCGACCGGTCTTCGCCGGCCGGCCAGATCCAGTGCATGGGCGAAGCGCAGCAGCAGTGGCAGGCCGTGATGGACGGCGCGTACCAGCGCCTGTTGAAGGATGCGCCGGCCGACGCGAAGCGCGGCTGGCAGGACAGCCAGCGCCGCTGGCTCACGTGGCGCAAGGATGAAGTGCATCTGCTGAAGGCCGTGTACGACACCACGCGCGGCACGTCGTACGCGATGTCGAGTGCCGACCTGCAGCTGCAGCCCGTGCGCGATCGCGCGCTGGCGCTGCGCGGCGCGGCCGATCGCTATGCACCGCCGCCCGCTGCCGTGCCGGTGGCGGCCACGAGCGGCGCGCAGGGCGGC
>NZ_QOBB01000201.1:0-12839 GCF_024704855.1 Burkholderia sp. HAN2018
CCGGCCACTGTCGCCGCCCGCGCGCAAAATCGCCGACAATGTCGCCTCGACACGCCGCCGCGCGGCTGCCTGGCCCGGCCGGCCCGCGCGGGTGCGCGGCCGCTTCGCACCACCATGAGACTCAAGGCAAAGATCTTCCTTCTGGCCATCGTGCCGTTCCTGCTCGCGATCGCCGGCATCGGTTTCGGCGTGCGCCAGCAGGCGACGTCCCTCGCGCGCACGCAGCACGCGACGATCCAGGCCGCGTACATGTCGAGCAAGGAGGTCGAGCTCAAGCACTACGTCGAGCTCGCGACGAGCGCGATCATGCCGCTCTACGACGCGAGCGGCCGCAACGCGCGCGACGACGCGCTGCTGCGCACGCAGGCGCTCGCGATGCTGCAGAAGATGGATTTCGGCCCGGACGGTTACTTCTTCGTGTACGACCTGCACGGCAATTCCCTGATGCATCCGCGCGAGCCCGAGCGTGTCGGCCACAACTACTGGTCGATGCGCGACCCGCAGGGCGCGCTGACGATCCAGAAGCTGATCGGCGCGGCGTCGAGCGGCGGCGGCTACGTGCGCTACGCGTGGCAGCGGCCGTCGACGGGCCGCGTCGCGCCGAAGCTGGGCTACGTCATCGCGCTCGAACGCTGGGGCTGGATGGTCGGCACCGGCATCTATCTCGACGATGTCGACACCGCGCTGCAGCGCATCGACGCGCGCGCGTCCGCGAACATCGAGCGCACGATGAGCTGGCTCACCGCGATCGCGCTCACGGGGGCGGCCGCGATCGCCGTGTGCGCGCTGGTGCTGAACGTCAGCGAGTCGCGCAGTGCCGACGCGAAGCTCAAGCTGCTCGCGCAGCGCGTCGTCGAATCGCAGGAACAGGAGCGGGCGCGGCTGTCACGCGAGCTGCATGACGGGATCAGCCAGATGATGGTATCGGCGAAGCTGATGCTCGAATCCGCGCTCGCGCGCTTCGAACGCGGCACCGCGCGCATGCCCGAGGCCGAGCAGGCGCTGACATCGGGCGTCGTGCGGCTCGGCGACACGCTGCGTGAAGTGCGGCGCATCTCGCATGCGCTGCGCCCCGCGATGCTCGACGATCTCGGCCTCGCGGCGGCGCTCGAGCAGCTGGTGCGCGAGCTCGGCGCCGAAAGCGGCATCGACATCGGTTACACGCAGGTCGCGCACAGCGGCGCCCGGCCGCTGCCCGCGGCGGTCAACACCGCGCTGTTCCGGATCGCGCAGGAAGCGTTGAGCAACATCGTGCATCATGCGCGTGCGTCGCGCGCGGCCGTCACGCTCGACGTCGGCGCGCAATCCGTCACGCTGACCATCGCCGACAACGGCTGCGGCTTCGACGCCGAACGCTCGCAGGCCGACGTGCGCCACGGCATCGGCCTGCGCAACATGCGCGAACGCCTCGACGCGCTCGGCGGCACGCTGACGATCACGTCGCAGGTCGGCCATACGATCGTCGCCGCGCGCGTGCCGCTGCCCGGCGCCGCGTCATGACGCGCCCCATCACAGGAGACCTTTCACGCATGAGCGCCCCCGACACCGCCCGGCCCGTCGCCCGACTGCTGCTCGTCGACGATCACCCGCTCGTGCGCGACGGCTTGCGGATGCGGCTCGAAGCGGCCGACCTGTCCGTGGTCGGCGAAGCCGGCAACGCCGACGAGGCGCTCGCGCTCGCCGCGTCGCTCGAACCCGATCTCGCGCTGATGGACATCGGCATGAACGGCATGAACGGCATCACGCTCGCGGGCGTGTTTCACGAACGCTTTCCGGGCATCCGCGTGCTGATGCTGTCGATGCACGACAACGTCGAATACGTGACGCAGGCCGTGCGTGCCGGCGCGAGCGGCTACCTGCTGAAGGATTCGCCCGCGAGCGAGATCGTGCGCGCGATCGGCACGGTGCTGGCGGGCCAGACGTTCTTCAGCGAAGGGCTCGCCGCGCGGATGATCCACGCGAGCACGACCGCGTCGCCGCTCGACCGGCTCACGCCGCGCGAACGCGACATCCTCGACGCGCTGGCTGAAGGGCTGTCGAGCAAGCAGATCGCGCAGCAGACGGGGCTGTCGGTGCGCACGGTCGAGACGCACCGGCTCAACCTGAAGCGCAAGCTGGAGATCGAGGGGCAGGCCGAGCTGATCAAGTTCGCGGTCGAACATCGGCGAAGGTAGGTCGGCACCGCGATCTGCCGCAAATGGCTCGGTCGGCCGGCAAGCCGCATCATTCCGGCCGTGAAGACGTCACACACGCCGCCGCCGCGCACCCCGATTGATTCTTCGTTTCACGCCGCATCATCAGCATCACAGCAACACCCACACTGAGGATTCCGGAACACAGGACCGCGATCGAAAACCCGTGCGCCATCGCATCCCGATACGCGCCAAGCAGCGCCGGCTGTCCCGCTGCAAACACATGCTCCATCACCGCCTGCCGCGCCAGCGTATCCGCTTGCGCGCTGCCGGCCGCTTGCATCGCGGCCGTCATCCGGTGCAGCGCACCGACGCTCATCATGCTGCCGAGCACCGCGATGCCCATGCTCATCCCCGTCTGGCGCAACGCGTTCATCGTCGCCGACGCCATGCCCGCACGCTCGGCCGGCGCGAGTTCCATCACGGTCATGCCGGTCGCGGGCACCGCGAGCCCCATGCCGACCCCGAGCACCGCCAGCGCGATGCCGACGGGCACATACGGCGTTCCCGCACCGAAGCCCGCCATGACCGCGAGCATCGCGCCGACCAGACCGTACCCGGCCACCATCAGCCCGTGCAACGGAATGCGCGCCGCGATGCGCCCGAACAGCATCGACGTGATCGCCGTCATCACGAACTGCGGCATCAGTTGCCAGCCGGCGGCGGCGGGCGTGCGCCCCTGCGCCTGCTGCAGGAACAGCGACAGGAAGAACAGGCTGCTGTACCCCGAGAACCCGAGCACGAACGACGCGAGATTGGCGCGCACCAGCCGCCGGTCGCGAAACAGCCAGACCGGCAGCAGCGGCCGCTCGACGCGCGTTTCGACACGCACGAACACGACGAACGCCACCGCGGCGCCCGCGAGCGGCGCGAGCACCTTCACATGCGACGCGCCGGCTTCGCCGATGCCGATCAGCCCGTAGGTGAGCAACCCGAGCCAGACCACGCTCAGCGCCTGGCCGAGCGGATCGAACGCCGCGTGCTGCGGATGCCGGCGCTCCGGAATGCCCCAAGCGCCGAGCAGCACGGTCACGATGCCGATCGGCACGTTGACGAGGAAGATGTCCTGCCATCCGCCATGCTCGACGAGCAGGCCCCCCACCAGCGGCCCGAGGATCAGCGCGAGCGCGCTGAACGCGGACCATCCGCCGATCGCGCGGGCACGCTCGCGCGCATCGGGAAACGCATGCGTGAGGATCGGCATCGCGCCCGGTATCAGCAACGCGCCGGCGAACCCCTGGATCGCGCGCCCGATCAGCAGCGGCTCAAGCCGGCTCGCGCATGCGCAGACCACCGACCCGGCCGTGAACAGGACCACGCTGGCGAGCCACACGCGCTTGTGCCCGTAGCGATCGCCGAGCGGGCCGGCCGACAGCATGAACGCCGACAGCGCGAGCGCGTACGCGTTGACGACCCACTGAAGGCCGCCGATGTCGGTATCGAGCGCCGTCTGCAGCGTCGGCAACGCGACGTTGACGATGCTGATGTCGAGCGTAGCGAGAAAGGTGCCGAGACAGGCGGCCAGGACGAGTGCGGCGCGACGGTAGCGAGGCATGGCAGTCGGCCCTTCACGGGCACGAAGATGAGAATGATTCGCATCATATATATCGACTGACCGTCGGTCAATGGATTGCGTTGGCCGTGAACGGGGCGCTGGCCTAAACTGCGGGCTTTGCACGAACGGGCGTCGAGCCGCGCGATGACGGACAGGACAAAGGCAGGAACCACGACAGGAAAGGACGACGCGCCGGCGGGCAAGCTGCCGCGCACGAAGCCGGCGGAAGTGCGCCTCGAGGAGCTGATGGCCGCGGCCGAGAGACTGTTCCTCGCGCAGGGCGTGGAAGCGACGACCATCAGCGAGATCGTCGAGCACGCGCAGGTGGCGAAGGGCACGTTCTACCACTACTTCGAATCGAAATCCGACATGCTCGCCGCGCTCGCGCAGCGCTACACGGCGTCGTTCGTCGACCGTTTGCAGCACGCCGTGGACGCGTGCGACGCCGACGACTGGCTCGCGCGCCTGCGCGCGTGGATCCGCACCAACATCGAAACCTACGCGGCGACCTACCGCACGCACGACATCGTCTACGCGAATCACCATCACCACGATCGCGCGAATGCCGACAAGAATGCGATCCTCGAACAGCTCGGCGAGATTCTCGACGGCGGCGCACGGGCCGGCACCTGGCGGCTCGCGCACCCGCAGGTCACCGCGCTGCTGATCTATGCGGGCGTGCACGGCGCGACCGACCACATCATCGCGGCGCCGGAAACGGATCGCACCGCGTTCGTCGACGCGGTGGTCGACGATTGCCTGCGGATGCTCGGCGTCAGCACCTGACGCACGGCAACGCACCAGGCACCCGAAGGCGAATGCCGTTCAGTCACGCTGAACGGCATTTTTCATTGGTGCCATCGCAAAGTGACAATTGTTCATCTTACGAATTGTTGACGCCAGTAGGATTCGTTCTGTCCAAGTGTAACCAAGCCGAAAACATAATATTCGGCCGTGTGATGCCTTTTCGGGTCGCCGTTGGATGTCGCGTCGCGCTGTCAACGGATATCGCGTCGGCGTCGTATCACCATCCAGATCGATTCTTTCTGAAACCAAAACATGCAAACCAAACTCATTACCGCCGTGTTGTTCGTGGCTGCAGCCACTGCGTCGCAAATCGCATCCGCAGCCGACGGCACAATCACGTTCAACGGCAGCGTTACCGCGCAAACCTGCACGATCAACGGCAACGGCAGCGGCTCGAACAACTTCAATGTGCCGCTGCAATCGGTGGCGACCAGCGCGCTGGCCGCCGCAGGCCAGTGGGCCAACCGCACGCCCTTCAACATCGCGCTGACGGCCTGCACGCCGGCGTCGGGCAACGTCCACACCTACTTCGAACCGGGCCCGACGGTCGACACCGCCACCGGCAACCTGATCCTGGCCGCCGGCGGCGCGACCAACGTCGAGATCCAGCTGCTGAACGGCGACGGCACCTATTCGCCTATCAAGATCGGCGCAGCTGACGCCTCGCAAAACTCGAAGTCAGTCGCAATCAGCTCGACCGGCACCGCCACGCTGAACTACTACGCGCAGTACTTCGCAACCGGCGCTGCAACGGCAGGCGCGGCGACGTCGAGCGTGATGTACTCGCTCGTTTATCAGTAACCAATCACTTAGTTATACATAGCAAGATCGGGCGGAGCGGCACGACGTCGCTCCGTCCCTCGTGCTCGCTACCTGCATCGATCTCCATCATGAAGCTTCGAAACACCCTCCGGCGCGCGATCGCCACCGCATGCGCCGCATGGCTCGGCTACCTGGCAACGCCCGCCGATGCATCGGTGGTGATCGGTGGCACGCGCGTAATCTATGCCGCGAGCGAATCCGAGGTCACGCTCAAGCTGTCGAACGCCGGCCAGTCGCCCGCGCTCGTGCAGTCGTGGGTCGATACAGGTGACGTGCGCGGCGCGCCGTCCACGACCAAGGTGCCCTTCACCGTCACGCCGCCGATCTCGCGGATCGATCCGTCCAAATCGCAGACGCTGCGCATCGTCTACACCGGCGAACCCATGCCGCAGGATCACGAGTCGGTGTTCTGGCTCAACGTGCTCGAGGTGCCGCCCAAGCCGAGCGCGGCGGACGCGGACATGAACCGTATCCAGCTCGCATTCCGTTCGCGCATCAAGCTGTTCTATCGTCCGGAAAAACTCGCGGGTTCATCGGCCGACGCGCCGGCGCAGCTCACCTGGCGGCTCACACAGGCCGACGGCAAACCGGCCATCGAGGCGCACAACCCGACGCCGTTCCATGTGTCGCTGACCACGATCAGCGTGCAGTCGGGCGGACGCAGCGCAATCTTCGACGATGGCGGCATGGTCGGGCCGGGCGAGACGCGCGCCTTCCCGCTGAAAGGCGATGTGCCCGGCTCGGCCGGCGCCAGCGTGCGTTACACGACACTGAACGACTACGGCGGCTCGGTCATCGGCGAGACGCCGTTGCGGTCAGACACCGCCGCACCGTCGCGATGATGCGCGACTGACTCTCTTCCATTGCGCGAGGCGCGGGTAGCGCGCCACGTCCTTTCCACAGCAAGACCAAGCATGCCCGCCCGGGCAGGGCGGAGGCTTGCTCACGCTCGGGTGCCTATCGTGATCCAACGTCTTTCGAGTTTGCCGCCATTCGTGCGCTGGCGCCCGCGCCCGTGCTTCCTGCTCGCGCTGTCGGTGTTCGCGTCGACGGGCGCGATGGCGCAGACCACAAGCGCCACACAGGTGGCGGAAGTCCAGTTCGACGACCTGTTCCTGCAGCGCCCGGGCGGCACGCGGGTGGACGTCAGTCGCTTCGAAAAAGGCAATGCCGCGGCGCCGGGTTCGTATCGCGCCGACCTGTACGTCAACACGAACTGGATCGGTCGTACCGCGATCACGCTGCGCCAGGTGGGCGACAGCCGAAACAACGTCCAGCCCTGCTTCGATCGCGAGCTGCTGCAGCAGGTCGGGGTGGATCTCGCGAAGCTGTCGCCCGAAGCGACGCTCATGTTGACGGACTCGAACCATGCCTGCGCGACGATCGGCATGCTGGTGCCGGACGCCGTCGCCACTTTCGACAATGGCGAGCAGCGGCTCGACGTCAGCATCCCGCAGGCCTCGTTGAGCCGCGCGGCGCGCGGCTACGTGGATCCGCGCTACTGGGACGAGGGCGTGCCGGCTGCGCTGCTGTCGTACAACGGCAACATCTACCGCGCCGACAACCAGGGCGCCTCGTCGACCCAGGCCTACCTGGGCCTGACCGCCGGCCTGAACGTCGGGCCCTGGCGCTTCCGCCACAACGGCAACACCACCTACGACACGCACGGCGGCACACACTACCAAAGCGTGCAGACCAGCCTGCAGCGCTCGATCGCGCGCCTGAAGGCGCAGCTCGTGATCGGCGACGCGTTCACCGACGGCACGATGTTCGACAGCGTGGGCTTTCGCGGCGTGCGGATCGCCAGCGACGAGCGCATGTATCCGGAATCGCAACGCGGCTATGCGCCGACCATCCACGGCATCGCCAACAGCAATGCGCTGGTGCAGGTGCGCCAGAACGGCAACATCATCTATAGCGCCACCGTCGCGACCGGCCCGTTCGAGATCGACGATCTCTATGCGACCGGTTATGGCGGCGACCTCGACGTCATCGTGACCGAAGCCGACGGCAGCATCCACACCTTCAAGGTGCCGTATGCGTCGGCCGTCAGTTCGCTGCGGCCCGGCATCACGCGTTTCAGCGTGACGGCCGGCCAGTACCGCAGTCCGCTGCTGTCGAGCAAGCCCGCGCTGTTCCAGGCGACCGTACAGCACGGTTTCACCAACCTGATCACCGGCTACGGCGGCATGACGGCCGCGCCCGGCTACCTGGCAGGCCTGGCCGGCGTCGCGCTCAACACCGGGCTGGGCTCGTTCGCGCTGGACATCACGCAGGCCAACACCGATCTGCCCGGCCTGGGCACGCGCCACGGCCAGAGCGTGAAGCTCTCGTACAGCAAGCTGATCAGTCCGACCAATACCAATATCGCGGTGGCCGCCTATCGTTATTCGAGCAGCGGTTACCTGGGCCTGCAGGACGCCATGCAGTTGCGCAGCCAGCAGACCGGCGGCGTGAACGGCCTGCTGTCGGGCGGCGTGCGTCGCGGTCAGTTCCAGGTCATGCTGAACCAGGGCCTGCCGGAAGGCTGGGGCTCGTTCTACCTGTCCGGCTCGACCGTCAATTACTGGAATCGCAGCGGCAACGACACGCAGTTCCAGGCCGGCTACAGCAACAATTTCCGGCGCATCAACTACGGCGTGTCGGTCGCGCGCCAATTCGACGCGACGCAAAACCGCTGGGACAACCGCTTCATGCTGAACGTGTCGATCCCGCTGAACCTCGGCTCGCGCACGTTGTACTCGTCGACCAGCCTGCAACACGACAGCCATGGCGCAACCCTGGTCCAGCAGTCGCTGACCGGCTCGCTCGGCATCGACAACGCGCTCAGCTATGGCGTGAACGTCGGTCATACCCGCGGCAGCGGCACCGGGGCGACCGCCAACGTCGGCGGCAACGTGTCCTACATGTCGCCGTATGCGACCTTGTCGGGCAACGCTTCGAAGGGCACCGGCTTTACGCAGTACGGCGGCGGCATCTCGGGCGGTATGGTGGCCTATGCCGGCGGCGTGGCCTTTGCGCCGACCATGGGCGAGACGATGGCGATCGTCGAGGCCAAGGACGCAAACGGCGCACGCGTGACGGCCGGCAGCGGCCTGCGCATCGATCGGTTCGGTCATGCACTGGTGTCGACCCTGACGCCGTTCTCGACCAACGAGGTGGAAATCGATCCGAAGGGCGTGCCGATGAGCGTCGAGCTCAAATCCAGTGCGCAGCACGTCGCGCCGACCGCGGGTGCGGTGGTGCGGCTGAAGTACGAGACCGAGGGCGGCGGACGCGCGGTAATCATGCGCGCGCGCATGGCCGATGGTGAGCCGGTTCCGTTCGGCGCGGAGGTGAGCGATGCGGCGGGGCAGAACGTCGGCACCGTCGCGCAGGATGGCCGCGTCGTGCTGCGCGGCGTGAAGACGGATACCGGCACGCTGAAGGTGAAGTGGGGCGACACGGATGGCGATCACTGTTCGCTCTCCTACACGCTGCCAACGGAAAACAAGACGAGCAAGCAACGCTGGATCGACGCGGAGGCGGTATGCACGAAATGAGCGCAGCGGATGCGATGAACCTGGGAAAGAAGATGAACAAGAACGAAAAACCGGCCGCGACGCGCCGGCAGGCGAAATCGGCACGCGGCTGGGGCCGCGTGGTGTTCTGGCTGCTCGCGCTGGTAGCGTTGATGCCTGGTCTGGGTTCGCGTGCCGCGTTCGCACAGAGCGCCAGTTGCACGGGCACGGCACAGACGGTGACGATCTCGATGCCGGCTTCGGTGACGATCCCGCGCGACGCAGCGATCGGTACGGTGCTGACTACCTGGGCCAGTACTCCGGCCACCACCAACTTCTATAGTTGCACCGTGTCGGGTTCTGCATTCTCGGGTATGGCCTTCGAAGCGTTGTCGATGACCAAGGCCGGCATGACGGTGGCCGGGCCGAATGGTGTGGCCTATACGGTCTGGAATACCAATGTGCCAGGCGTCGGTGTCGCGATCGGTGTGCGTTCCTATGCGAACGGTTGCGGATGGCAGCCATGGGACGATCTCGGCACGCCGAGGCCGCCGCTACCCAGCCCTTGGGCTGGGTGGGCCTGTAACCTGAACGGTACGAGCAGTTTGGTCAACAACGGCGGCCAGGTTCAGGTGGCGCTGGTCAAGACCGGCGCCATCACGGCGGGCACGGTGACGGGCGGCGTGCTGTTCGAGGGAGCGCCCTCGACGGGGGGAGCAAACATCAACGGCCCGTTTGCGGTCTCCGCTTCGAGCCACGTGTCATATTCGCTGACCTCGACCATCGTCAACGTCGCGGCGTGCACCACGCCGAACGTGACGGTCAACATGGGCTCGCCCATGCAGTCGGAATTCACGGGCATCGGCTCGACCAACAAGCAGGCCATCTCGTTCAACGTGGCGGTCAACGCCTGCCCGACAGGCCTGAACTCGATCCAGTACCAGTTCATCCCGGTCAATGCCGTCCTCGACAGCACCAACGGCGTGCTGGCGCTGTCGAGCGGTTCGACGGCCACCGGTATCGGCCTGCAACTGAAGGACGGCAACGGCAACGCGCTGAAATACAACACGCAGTACACGCTGACGAGCTACAGCAAATCGACCGGCGGCTCCTACACGATCCCGCTCACCGCCAGGTACTACCAGACGGCCGCGAAGGTAACAGCCGGCAGCGCAAACGCCGTGCTGACCTTCACCATGACGTATCAGTAGGCCGTGCACAGCGAGCCTCGATGTGTGCGAAGGCGGTGTGGACTTGCGCGTGCACGCCCCAGGGTAAATAAACAAGGGCGCCCGAGGGCGCCCTTCATGCATCCGGATTCCGAACCGCGCGGCGGCGGTCAGTTCGTCCGCGAATTGTGTTTCTGCAGATACGCGATCAGGCCGTCGATCCCGCCCGATGCGAGCTGGCTCTTGAACTGGCCCTGGTAGACCTGGATCAGCCACGCGCCCGACATGTCGATGTCGTAGATCTTCCAGTCGTTGCCGACCTTGCCGAGACGATAGCCGACCGACTGGCTGTCGCCCGGCGTCGTGACCGTCGACTGCACGAGCGCGTCGGCGCCCGACGCGCCGCCGGCCTTGAACGAGAACTTTGCGTCCTGGCTGCCGAGCTGCGCGAGCGACGCGGCGTAGGTGCGCGTCATCAGCAGCTTGAACTGCTTGTAAAGCTCCTGCTGCTGTTGCGGCGTGGCCTGCTTCCACGCGTCGCCGACCGCGATGCGGGTCGTGCGCTCGAAGTTGGTCGCGGGCAGGAAGCGCTGCTCGACGACCGCCGAGACCTTCGCCATGTCCCCGCCGCGCGCGGCCGGATCGGCCTTCATCGCGTTGACGGTACCTTCGACCGCATTGCGGACGATATCGACCGGCGCGCTCTGCGCAAAAGCGGAAACCGACACGGCGGCCGCCGCGACGAAAGCAAACAGATGACGTTTCATACGAATATCGCTCGATGAGAAAAAACGACCGGTTCATTGCACCGGCCGACGAAGCAAAGTATACCGGGCCCGACGCCTCGGTGCGCCGCCGTGACCGACTGTTACCTTTCAGGTTCCTTTGTCACAGGCGTGCGGCGGCGCGACGACGCAGCGCGGCGCCGATTATGTAAATATCCCCTTACAAACCGGCGAGCCATCGGCATCGATTCCGCCGTCGCGAACAAATCTCCTTCCCGCCCCGAAACCCCCAACGTCACGACCGCCGCCACGCCGCGCCGGTATACTTGGCTACTTTGCCCTTGCCAGCCGCTCCCCACCGCCACATGGTGACATCTCTCATCGTCCGACTCGTTGCATGGTCGGTGCGCCGCCCCGTCTGGGTCGTCGTCCTGTCGCTCGTCATCGCCGCGCTCAGCGGCGTCTATGTCGCGCAGCATTTCAAGATCAACACCGACATCAGCAAGCTCGTCGATGCCGAGCCGCAATGGGCCGCCCTCGGCCAGGCCGTCGACAAGGCGTTCCCGCAACGCAACGGCACGATCCTCGCAGTCGTCGAGGCGCCGGCGCCCGAATTCGCGAACGCCGCCGCGCATGCGCTGACCGAAGCGCTGCGCAAGGATGCCGACGCCGGCCGCATCGGCCAGGTCGCCGAGCCCGGCGGCGGGCCGTTCTTCGAGCACAACGGGCTGCTGTTCCTGTCGCCGCAGGAGGTCACGGATACCACCTCGCAGCTCGCGAGCGCGCGCCCGCTCGTCAACGAACTCGCGAAGAACCCGAGCCTGACCGGCCTCGCGACCACACTCTCCACCACGCTCGGCCAGCCGCTCCTGACCGGCCAGGTGAAACTGCCCGCGATGGCGAAGCTGCTCGCACGCAGCGCCGCGACGGTCGACGACGTGCTGGCCGGCAAGCCCGCCGCGTTCTCGTGGCGCGCGCTGGTCGACAACGATGCCGCGCGACAGCCCGCGCGCGCGTTCGTCACCGTGCAGCCGGTGGTCAACTACGGCGCGCTGAAGGCCGGCGCGGAAACCAGCCAGGTGATCCGCGACGCGGCCCGTTCGCTCGACCTCGAGAAGCGCTACGGCGCCGCCGTGCGCCTGACCGGCGAGCAGCCGCTCGCCGACGACGAATTCGCGTCCGTCGAAGATGGCGCGGCGCTCAACGGCGCGCTCACGCTGCTCGCCGTGCTCGTCATCCTGTGGCTGGCGCTGCGCTCGAAGCGGATGATCGGCTCGGTGCTCGTCACGCTGTTCGTCGGCCTCGTCGTGACCGCCGCGCTCGGCCTCGCGATGGTCGGCTCGCTGAACATGATCTCGGTCGCGTTCATGGTGCTGTTCGTCGGCCTCGGCGTCGATTTCTCGATCCAGTACGGCGTGAAATACCGCGAGGAGCGCTTCCGCGATCCGCGCATCGATCACGCGCTGATCGGCGCCGCGCACTCGATGGGCATGCCGCTCGCGCTGGCCACCGCGGCCGTCGCGGCGAGCTTCTTCTCGTTCATTCCCACCGCCTATCGCGGCGTGTCCGAACTCGGCCTGATCGCGGGCGTCGGGATGTTCGTCGCGCTGCTGACCACGATCACGCTGCTGCCGGCGCTGCTGCGCCTGTTCGCGCCGCCGGGCGAATCGAAGACGCCGGGCTTCCCGTGGCTCGCGCCGGTCGACGACTACCTCGATCGCCATCGCAAGCCGATCCTGATCGGCACGCTCGTGGTCGTGATCGGCGCGCTGCCGCTGCTCGCGTTCCTCCACTTCGACTTCAACCCGCTGCACCTGAAGGACCCGCACAGCGAATCGATGGCGACACTGCTCGCGCTGAAGGATTCGCCGGAAGCCGCCGTCAACGACGTCACGCTGCTCGCGCCGTCGCTCGCCGATGCCGACGCGGCCGCGAAGCGCCTCGACGCGCTGCCTGAAGTCGGCCGCACGACCACGCTGTCGACCTTCATCCCCGCCGACCAGCCGGCCAAGCGCGCGGCGATCGCAGCAGCCGCAAGCGACCTGCTGCCCGCGCTGACGCAGCCGGCC
>NZ_QOBB01000202.1:0-12835 GCF_024704855.1 Burkholderia sp. HAN2018
GTGGCCGCGACGCACCACGAGAATGGCCGCCGCGGCCTTGGCCCGCGCAAATTTGGCTTTCTACAGTCGTTCCCGACGGCACGAGCCGTCCGTCCCCAGTTCGATGCGGAGTCCAGAAGAATGAATCGTCACGATAGCGTTCGCGCCGCGTGCTGCGCGATGATGGTCCTGGCCGGTACCGGTGCGCACGCGCAAGGCAACGTGACGCTGTACGGCGTGATCGATGCGGGCATCCGCTACGAAACGCACGGCGTGTCGTACGGCGCCGACGGCACGCCGGTGTCGACGGGCCGCAAGATCTCGATGGCCGACGGGGGCGGTCTGACGGAAAGCTACTGGGGGCTCAAGGGCAACGAGGATCTGGGCGGCGGGCTGTCCGCGCAGTTCAACGTCGAAAGCCACTTCGGCCCCAACAGCGGCGCCATCGTGCCGGCCGGCTCGCCGAATTTCTTCCAGGTCGCGTACGTGGGGCTGACGTCGACGTCGCTCGGCCAGCTCTCGCTCGGGCGCCAGTACAACGTGCCGTTCGAGATGGCGTCGCTGACCTTCGGCTCGAACCTGTGGGCCGGACCGCAGGACCCGTACTTCAACCTGTTCAAGCCGGAGCAGACGATGCTCGCGGGCGCGCGCACCAGCAACATGATCCAGTACGGCGCGCAGCTCGGCAGCTTCTACCTGCTCGCGCAATATGCGCCGGGCGGCCACGCGGGCGGCGGCGTGCGCGGCGGCCAGCTCGGCGCGGCCGCCGCGTATGCGCCGGACAAGGGACCGCTCACGGTCGGCGCATCGTTCATGCGCAGCTGGGACGACGTCACGCACGGGAAATTCGACATCTACACGGGCGGCGGCTCGGTGACCATCGGCAACGCGACCGTCAACGCCGGCTACATCGAGAACGCACGCGACAACGACTTCACGTCGTTCGAGAACGGCCCGTTCAGCCCGACCGATCTGGCGGGGCTCGGGATCATCTCGCCCGCGCAGGTCGTCGACCCGACCGTGCCCGGCGGGTTCCGCCGCCGCAAGATGGCGCTCGCGGGGCTGACCTACCGCTTCACGTCGGCGTTCACGGCGGCCGTCAACGCGTGGTGGACGCAGCAGTCCGGTTATACGGCGGATTTCGACGGCCGTGCGCGGCAGTTCCAGGTGATCGCCGGCTACAGCCTGTCGAAGCGCAGCATGCTCTATGCGGAAGTCGACTACGCGATCTACCGCGGCGGGCTGGTCGGCGCGCAGCTGGTCGGCGTGAACGGCCAGGCGCCGAGCACCAGCACCACGCAGCTCGGTGCGACGGTCGGCCTGCGTCACTACTTCTGAAGCGGGGCCGCGCGGGATGTGGGCGATCGCGGCCGGGGCGGCGCCGGGTCTCCGGCCGGGCGGGACGAGTACAATCCATGGAAAAAAATACGGAGCATCCATGGACGATACCGACCGTTATACGACGGCGAATCTGCCGGTCCATCTGTTGCGGTGCCTCGCGGAGACAAGCAAGGAACTGGGCATCGACCCCACGCGGCTGTGCCTCGGGCTCGGCTTCGACGTCGCCGACCTGTCGAATCCGTCGTGCCGGATTTCATTGCGCCAGGCGAGCACGATGATCCGCCGCGCGCTCGAGATGGCGCCGGGGCGGGCGCTCGGCCTCGAACTCGGCACGAGCGAGACGATCGCGTCGATCGGGCTGGTCGGCTATGCGATGCTGACGAGCCCGACGCTGAAGGACGCGATCGTGACCGGTATCGGGCTGCAGCGCCACACGGGGCCGCTGATGCGCTTCGACGTGATGTCGGATGCGCGCACGCTGTCGGTTCGCGCCACCAACGTCTTCCTCGAGCCCGACATCGAGGCGTTCCTCGTCGAGGAGGCGTTCGGCAGCTTCATGAAGATCGGGCGCTCGCTCGTCGGCCCCGCGTTCCAGCCGAAGGTCGTCGATCTCAGCTACCCGCCGCCGGCCTATGCGGAGCAATACGCCCGCGTGTTCCCGTGCCCGGTGCGGTTCGAACAGGAGCAGAACCTGTTTTCGTGCGACGCCGCGCTCGGCAACCGCCCGATCGCGACCCACGATCCGCTCGCGCATCGCCAGGTGCTCGAATTCCTGCAGGACGCGCTGCCGCCCGAACCCGAAGGCACCGAATTTCTCGAATCGATCGAACGGATCATGCGGCGCGACCTGCGGCATGCGCCGTCGCTCGCCGAGATCGCCGCGCAGCTGTGCATGAGCGAGCGCACCCTGCGACGGCGGCTCGCCGACCAGGGCGTGTCGTACCAGACGGTGATCGACACGATCCGCCGCAAGCGCGCGTTCACGCTGCTGAGCAATCCGCGGCTGTCGATCGAGGATGTTGCACACGAAGTCGGGTTCAGCGACGCGCACAACTTCCGCCGTGCGTTCAAGCGGTGGACGGGGCACGGGCCGAGAGAGGGGCAGCGGGCGGCGATGTAGCGGCGCGGCCTGCCCGCACGACGCGATGACCGTTCGCGTGCGACGTACGACTACGCGTCCACGGCTCCCTGCTGCAACAACACCGCGTCGCGCTTCTCCAGCAGATGCCGCCGCAGGATCGCCGCGAGCGCCTTGCCGTCGCGCGCCTCCAGCGCCTTGATCATCTCCTCGTGATCGTGCACCGCGCGATCCCATTTCTCGACGTGCTGGTTCGAACGGAACCGCATCGACATGATCCGGCGATTGATCGACTGGTACGTGGCGCGCAGCGCCGAGTTGCGCGCGGCCTCGTTGATGCGGTCGTGGATTTCCTGGTTGCGGCTGTAGTAGCCGGGCAGGTCGTTCTGCAGCCGGCACGCGAGCATCGAGTAATGCAGCGCCTTGATCTCCGCGAGCTCCGCTTGCGTGATGCGCTCGCAGGCCAGCTCGCCTGAAAACGCCTCCAGCCCCGACATCAGCTCGAACGTCTCGCGGATCTCCGATTCGCTCATCCGGTACACGCTCGCGCCGCGATTCGGCGACAGCACCAGCAGCCCCTCGGCCGCCAGCACCTTGAATGCCTCGCGCAGCGGCGTGCGCGAGATGCCGAGCGTCTCGCACAGCTCGCGCTCGTTCAGCCGCATGCCCGGCGCAAGCACGCCTTCGACGATGAATTTGCGCAGGTGCTCGACGACCGTGTCGTGCAGCCGCTGCCGCTCCAGTTTCGGCAGTGCCGGCGCGCCGCCGGCCTGCTCCAGATCATTCAAATCTTGCATGCAAAATCCTTCCTTCTTGCTTCACGCGATTCTACTTCAACTCGCCCGACCCGAATATCTCCCCGCCAACGCCGGGTAAACACCGGCATTTTCGGCGAAATCAGTCCTTGGGTTTGCCGCGATCGCTCTGCTAAAGTATTTTGCATGCAAAATTCAAAATGCAACCAAGGAGACAGAACAACCATGCTGCAACTCGACTTTCATCCGTCCGGCCGCCATTTCCTGCAGATTCCGGGGCCGAGCCCGGTGCCCGACCGCATCCTGCGGGCGATGAGCTATCCGACCATCGACCACCGTGGCCCCGAATTCGGCGCGCTCGGCCTCAAGGTGCTCGCCGGCATCAGGAAGATCTTCAAGACCACGCAGCCGGTGATCATCTATCCGGCGTCGGGTACCGGCGCATGGGAGGCCGCGCTGACCAACACACTGAGCGCCGGCGACACCGTGCTGATGTACGAGACCGGCCACTTCGCGACGCTGTGGAAGAAGATGGCCGACGCGCTCGGCCTGAAGCCCGAATTCCTCGGGCTGCCGGGCATCGAAGGCTGGCGCCGCGGCGTGCAGCCCGACATGATCGAGGCGCGCCTGCGCGCCGATACCACGCACGCCATCAAGGCGGTGTGCGTGGTGCACAACGAAACCTCCACCGGCGTCACCTCCGACATCGCGGCCGTGCGCCGCGCGATCGACGCGGCCGGCCACCCGGCGCTGCTGATGGTCGACACGATCTCGGGGCTCGCGTCCGCCGACTACCGCCATGACGAATGGGGCGTCGACGTGACAGTGTCGGGTTCGCAGAAAGGGCTGATGCTGCCGCCCGGCATCAGCTTCAACGCGGTGTCGCCGAAGGCGCTCGCGGCGAGCGGGCACGCGACGCTGCCGCGCGCGTTCTGGGGCTGGCACGAGATCATCGAGGCGAACAGGAACGGCTACTGGCCGTACACGCCGAACACCAACCTGCTGTACGGGCTCGCCGAAGCGCTCGACATGATCCTCGGCGAAGGGCTCGACGCGGTGTTCGCGCGCCACCAGCGGCTCGCGGAAGCCACGCGCCGCGCGGTGCGCGCGTGGGGCCTCGAGATTCAGTGCGCGGACCCGGCCGTCTACAGCCCCGTGCTGACCGGCGTGATGATGCCCGACGGCGTCGACGCGGACGCCGTGCGCAAGCTGATCTACGAACGCTTCGACATGTCGCTTGGGCAGGCGCTCGGCAAGATGCGCGGCAAGATGTTCCGCATCGGCCATCTCGGCGACTGCAACGACCTCACGCTGATGGCCACGCTCGCCGGCTGCGAGATGGGGCTGAAGCTCGCCGGCGTGCCGGTTGCCGCGAGCGGCGTCGTCGCGGCGATGGACACCCTCGCATCGAACACGCACGCCCCCGCGCTGCGCGCGGCGGCATGAGCGCCGGCGGGCGGCGCGCACGTTTCCCGCACGCCGCCTGACGCGCCCTTTCCGCTTCACGGGCGGCCGCGCGGTCGTCGCGACACGCACCGGCCGCTGCCGGCGCCCGCCCCGCTTCATCGGCACGACCCATCTCGATGCCGGCCTCGACGCCGGCACGGGCAGCAAGCCAGACAACATCCAGGAGACGAAACATGAAGCTGTTCCGAGCGACCGGCATCGTGCTGGTGATGCTGTGCGTGATGTACTTCATCACGTACCTCGATCGCGTGAACGTGAGCACGGCCGCTGCCGGGTTCGGCAAGGAATTCGGGCTGAACAGGACGGAGATCGGCCTCGTGTTCTCCGCGTTCGCGTATCCGTATCTCGTATTCCAGATCATCGGCGGCTGGGTCAGCGACCGCTTCGGCGCGCGCCGCACGCTGCTCGCCTGCGGGCTGCTGTGGGCCGTCGCGACGCTGCTCACCGGGATGGCCGGCGGCCTCGCGTCGCTGCTCGCCGCGCGCCTGCTGCTCGGGCTCGGCGAAGGCGCGACGTTCCCGGCGGCCACGTCGGCGATGTCGCGCTGGGTGCCGCGCGAGAAACGCGGCTTCGCGCAGGGCATCACGCATGCGTTCTCGCGCGTCGGCAACGCGGTCGCGCCGGCCGCCGTCGTCGCGGTGATGGCCATGTACGGGTGGCGCGAATCGTTCTATATCTGCGGCGTGATCAGCATCGTGTGGGTCGCGGTGTGGGCGCTCGTCTATACCGAACACCCGAAGGACCACCCGCGCATCACGCAGGCCGAACTCGACGCGCTGCCGCAACCGAAGCCGAAACCCGCCGCCGTGCCCTGGGGCCCGTTGTTCCGCCGGATGATGCCCGTCACGATCGTGTATTTCTGCTACGGCTGGACGCTGTGGCTGTTCCTGAGCTGGATTCCGCAGTATTTCCTGCACAGCTACGACCTCGACCTGAAGAAATCGGCGGTGTTCGCGTCGGCGGTGTTCTTCGCGGGCGTGATCGGCGACACGCTCGGCGGGATCGTCACCGACCGCATCCTCGCGCGCACCGGCAGCCTCAAGCGCGCACGCAGCTGGATGGTGTCGATCTGCATGCTGCTCACGCTGCTGTCGCTGTTGCCGCTGCTGTTCACGCATCACCTGTACGTGTCGATGGCGTGCCTCGCGGCCGGCTTCTTCTTCGCCGAAATGACGATCGGCCCGATGTGGGCCGTGCCGATGGACATCGCGCCGGAATACTCGGGCACCGCGAGCGGGATGATGAATTCCGGCTCCGCGCTCGCGGCGATCCTGTCGCCCGTGATCTCCGGCTTCGTGATCGACCGCTTCGGCAGCTGGGAGCTGCCGTTCATCGGCAGCATGGTGCTGATGGGGGTGGGCGTGCTGCTCGCGTTCCGCATGCAGCCGGAAAGCCGCTTCGCCGGCGCACCCGCCGAACAACCGGCCGCCAATCGCTCGCCGGCCTGATGCCGACGGGCGCTGCCGCCCGCGGCGCCCGCCTTTTCCCCGACTGCAACGATGACCCAAGCTACCCACGACCTCGCCGTCCGGCTCGCCGCCGGCTGGCAACACGGCATCGCGTTCGCCGCGCTGCCTTCGGCCCTCGTCCCCGCCGATGCCGACGCCGCCTATGCGGTGCAGGCGCAACTGCTCGCCGAGCGCCGTGCCGCGATCGGCGCGTGGAAGGTCGGCGCGAAACGGCCCGACGGGCCGATCCAGGGCGCACCGCTGCCGGACGACTGCCGCCATGCGAGCGGCGTCACGCTGCCGCGCGGCGCGTTCCGGCCGCTCGGCCTCGAACTGGAGATCGCGTTCCGCTTCGGCCGCGACTTCGCGCCGCATGCGCCCGCCTATGCCGACGACGAAGTGTTCGACGGTATCGCGCAGATGGGCGCCGCGATCGAGATCGTCGCGAGCCGCTTCCGCGAATGGCCGGACGTCGCGCCTGCCGCCCAGCTCGCCGACCTGCAGAACCACGGTGCGCTCGTGCTGGGCGAGATGACCGGCTATCGCGCCGATTTCCCGTTCGCCGCGCCGGCCCCGGCGTTCACGTTCGACGGGCACGACATCGCCGGCACCGCACCTGGCACCAACCCGGCCGGCGACCCGCGCCGCCTGCTGCCGTGGCTCGTGAATCACGCGTCGCGGCGCGGCATCGCGCTGCCGGCCGGCACCGTCGTCACGACCGGCTCGTACACGGGCATGCATTTTCCGCAGGCCGCGGGCACGGCCGTCGGCCGCATCGCGGGGCTGCCGCCCGTCAGCGTCACGCTTGCCTGATCCCTCACCCGATCCTCGCCCGATCCGTTCCCACCCGATACCGACCGCCGCCATGACATCCGCCGTCTCGCCTTCGCTGGTTCGCCCCGTCCATCTCGTGCCGTCGCAAGGCGCCGCGCTGTCGCCGCTGTTCGAGCGGCTGCGGCGCGAAATGCGCGGCGACGTCCACGCCGATCGCGCGAGCCGCGGTCGTTATGCGACCGACGCGTCGATCTACCAGATCATGCCGCTCGGCGTGGTCGTGCCGCGCGACCAGGACGACCTGCGGATCGCGCTCGACATCGCACGCGACCGCAAGATTCCCGTGCTCGCGCGCGGTGCCGGCACCAGCCAGTGCGGGCAGACGGTCGGCGAGGCGCTCGTCGTCGACAACAGCAAATGGCTGAACCGGATCGTCGCATTCGATGCGCAGGCACGCACCGTCACCGTCGAGCCCGGCATCGTGCTCGACCACCTGAACGCGTGGCTGAAACCGCACGGGCTGTGGTTTCCGGTCGACGTGTCGACGGCTGCGCAATGCACGATCGGCGGGATGGCCGGCAACAACTCGTGCGGGTCGCGCTCGATCGAGTACGGCAACATGGTGCACAACGTGCTCGCGATCGACGCGATCCTCGCCGACGGCAGCGAATGCCGGTTCGGCTCGCTCGCACAGCCCGTCACCGATCGCCGCACGCTCGAGCTGCTGCACGGTGTCGAACGCATCGCGAAGCGCGAGCGCGACGAGATCGTCGAGCGCGTGCCGAAGGTGCTGCGCCGCGTGGCCGGCTACAACCTCGACCTGTTCGACTGCCAGAACCCGCGCGCTTACACAGACGACGGTCACGCGAATCTCGCGCACCTGCTCGTCGGCTCGGAAGGCACGCTCGCCTACAGCCGGCAGATCACGCTGAAGCTCGCGCCGCTGCCCGCGCACAAGACGCTCGGCGTCGTGAACTTCCCGACCTTCTACCAGGCGATGGACACCGCGCAGCACATCGTGAAGCTGAAGCCGGTGGCCGTCGAGCTGGTCGATCGCACGATGATCGACCTGTCGATGGAGAACCCGGCGTTCCGGCC
Source organism: Burkholderia sp. HAN2018 (assembly GCF_024704855.1). Taxonomy (NCBI): domain Bacteria; kingdom Pseudomonadati; phylum Pseudomonadota; class Betaproteobacteria; order Burkholderiales; family Burkholderiaceae; genus Burkholderia; species Burkholderia sp. HAN2018. Next base: position 7,941 of record NZ_QOBB01000202.1, read on the forward strand.
CGTGATCGAACAGGCGCTGGTCGGCCGGCCGCAGGCGATCCTGCTCGTCGAGTTCGCGGGCGAATCGCGCGACGCGCAACACGCGCAGCTCGACCGGCTCGCCGAACTGATGGCCGATCTCGGCCTGCCCGGCAGCGTCGTGAAGATGACCGACGCCGGCGCGCAGAAGGCGCTGTGGGAGGTGCGCAAGGCCGGGCTGAACATCATGATGAGCATGAAGGGCGACGGCAAGCCGGTGTCGTTCATCGAGGATTGCGCGGTGCCGCTCGAACACCTCGCCGAATACACGCGCCGCCTGACCGACGTGTTCCACAAGCATGAGACCGAAGGCACGTGGTACGCGCATGCGAGCGTCGGCACGCTGCACGTGCGGCCGATCCTCGACATGCGGCGCGACGGCGCGACGCGCATGCGCGAGATCGCCGAAGAGGCGGCGGCACTCGTGCGCGAGTACAAGGGCGCGTATTCGGGTGAACACGGCGACGGGCTGTGCCGCGGCGAATGGGTCGCGTGGCAGTACGGCCCGCGCCTGAATGCGGCGTTCGCGGAGATCAAGAAGCTGTTCGATCCCGACAACCGCTTCAACCCGGACAAGATCGTCAATCCGCCGAAGATGGATGCGCGCGAGCATTTCCGTTTCGCGCCCGGCTATGCGGCGCTGCCGCTGCGGCCCGCGCTCGACTGGTCGGCCTGGAACGTCACGCGCAATCCGCTGACCGGCGAAGAAACCGCCCCCGGCTCGGGCACCGACATCACGCACGGGCTCGCGTCGGCCGTCGAGATGTGCAACAACAACGGCCACTGCCGCAAGTTCGACGCGGGCACGATGTGCCCGAGCTACCGCGTGACGCGCGACGAACAGCACGTGACGCGCGGCCGTGCGAACACGCTGCGGCTCGCGGTGACGGGCCAGCTCGGCGCCGACGGCCTCGCCGGCGACGACGTGAAGGCCGCGCTCGACCTGTGCGTGTCGTGCAAGGGCTGCAAACGCGACTGTCCGACGGGCGTCGACATGGCGCGCTTCAAGATCGAGGCGCGGCACGCGTGGAACCGCAAGCACGGCACGACGCTGCGTGAACGGCTCGTCGCGTATCTGCCGCGTTATGCGCCGTGGGCCGCGCGCATGCGCGGCGCGATCGCGTTCGTCGATCGCGTGCCGGTCGTCGCGTCGTCGATCAAGCGATGGATCGGCCTCGCGCCGCAGCGTGCGCTGCCCGGGTTCGCGCGGCCGTTTCTGGCGGATACGGGGGCGGGGGCGGGTGCATCAACGCCCTCGCAAACCGGCTCGGCCACCCGCGAAGTGCTGCTGTTCGTCGATACGTTCAGCAACTACCAGGAACCGGACAACGCACGCGCCGCGCAGGCCGTGCTCGAAGCGGCCGGCTACACCGTGCATTTCAACGTGCGCGCAGGCGCGCGACCACTGTGCTGCGGGCGCACGTTCCTCGCGGCCGGGCTCGTCGACGAAGCGAAGTCCGAGGCCAGTCGCACGCTCGATGCGCTGCGGCCGTACCTCGAACGCGGTGTCGCAATCGTCGGGCTGGAGCCTTCGTGCCTGCTGTCGATGCGCGACGAGTTTCTTGCCTACGGTTATGGCGACGAAGCCACACGGCTCGCGAGCCACGCGTTCCTGTTCGAGGAGTTTCTCGTACGCGAACACGAGGCCGGCCGGTTGTCGCTGCCGCTGCACGCGATCGATGCGAACGAAGCGCTCGTGCACGGCCACTGCCATCAGAAGGCGTTCGGCGCGTTCACGCCGGTGCAGACGGTGCTGCGCTGGATTCCGGGGCTCAAGGTATCGCCGGTCGAATCGTCGTGCTGCGGGATGGCCGGCAGCTTCGGCTATGAAGCCGAGCATTACGCCGCATCGCAGGCCATGGCCGAACTGTCGCTGCTGCCGGCCGTGCGTGCGCGGGCGGAAGGCGCGATCGTCGTCGCAGACGGCACGAGTTGCCGGCATCAGATTCAGGACGGCGCGCAAGCGCAGGCCGTGCATGTGGCGAAAGTGCTGGCGCGGGCATTGCGAAGCTGACCGCCGCCGCGTGCGCATCACCGCGGTTCGCCGATCCCGCCCATCAGCGTCACCAGTTGCTCGCGCAGCCACCGGCTGCCCTGATCCTGATCCGCGCTGCGATGCCAGTAGCAGAAGTATTCGAGCGCCGGCATCTCGAACGGCAGTTCGAGAATCCGCGCCGGATAACGCTGCAGCAGCCGCAGCGGAGCCGTCAGCGCCAGGTCGCCGCGCATCGCGATCAGCGGCGCGACCATGTAGTGCTGCACGCGCATCTGGATGGTGCGGCGCAACCCGAGGCGCGTCAGCTCCGCGTCGACGTGCCCGCTGCCCTTGCGGCGGCTCGACACGTGGATGTGCCCCATCGACAGGTAGTCGTCCATGGTGAGCGTGTCGCCCTTGAACGGGTGATCGTCGCGGATCATGCACGCATAGCGGTCGCGCACGAGCAGCGCCTGATGCAGGTGCGGATCGCCGATCAGCGGCGCGTCGATCGCGATGTCGACGGAGCCGTTCGCGAGCGCGGTCGCGACTTCACGGCGATCCATCGTGTAGCTGCGCACGTGCATGCCGGGCGCATGCTTCTGCAGCAGTTCGCCGAGCGCGGGCAGCAGCAGCGCTTCGGTCAGGTCGCTCATGCTCATCCGGAACACGCGCGTCGACGACGCCGGATCGAACACGTCGCCTTCGTGCGCGCTCGAATCGAGCAGCTGCATCGCCTCGCGCACACGGCCGACGATGTTCTCGGCCAGCGGCGTCGGCATCATCCCGGCCGGCGTGCTGACGAACAGCGGATCGTTCAGGGTCTTGCGCAGGCGCGCCAGCGCGTTGCTGACGGCCGGCTGCGTGAGATTCAGCACCTCGGCCGCGCGCGTCAGGTTGCGCTTGGTGTAGATCGCGTCGAATACGACGAACAGGTTCAGGTCAATCTTCGAAAGGCGCATCGCCGGATCTCCTTGCCGGCATCTTACGGCGTGCGCCACCCGCTCGTCCACGGCCCTGCGCATCCCGGCGCGACGCTCAGGCGCGCAGCGGCGGCGTCAGGTACGGCGCCGTCGAACCCGGCTCGCCGTCCTTGATTTCCATCCGCGCGATCGCCTGCAGGTGCACCTCGTCCGGGCCGTCGGCGAAGCGCAGCGCGCGGCCCCAGGTCCAGAGGTCGGCGAGCGGCGTATCGGGGCTCAACCCCGCCGCGCCGAACACCTGCATCGCGCGGTCGCAGACGTTCGCGTACACGGTCGGCACCAGCGCCTTGATCATCGCGATTTCCTTGCGCGCGGCCTTCGCGCCGACCTTGTCGATCATCCACGCGGCCTTCAGCACGAGCAGGCGCGCCTGCTCGATCTCGATGCGCGAGCGCGCGATCCATTCGCCGACCGTGCCGTGCCGGTTCAGCGGCTTGCCGAACGCGACGCGCGACTGCGCGCGGTCGACCATCAGCTCCAGCGCGAGCTCGGCCGCGCCGATCGACCGCATGCAGTGGTGGATGCGGCCCGGCCCGAGGCGGGCCTGCGCGAGCGCGAAGCCGCTGCCTTCCTCGCCGAGCAGGTTGCTCGCCGGCACGCGCACGTTGTCGAACGTGATCTCGCAATGCCCTTCCGGCGCGTAGTGATTGACCACCGTGATGTTGCGCACGACCGTCACGCCCGGCGTGTCGCGCGGCACGAGAATCATGCTCTGCTGCCGGTGCGACTCGGCCTCGGGATCGGTCTTGCCCATCACGATGAAGATCTTGCAGTTCGGATGCGCGGCGTTCGTGATGAACCACTTGCGGCCGTTGATCACGTACTCGTCGCCCACGCGCTCGATGCGCGTCGTGATGTTCGTCGCATCCGACGATGCGACATCGGGCTCCGTCATCGCGAACGCCGAACGGATCTCGCCGCGCAGCAGCGGCTTCAGCCACTGCTCGCGCTGCCCGGGCGTCGCGAACATGTGCAGCAGCTCCATGTTGCCGGTGTCCGGCGCGTTGCAGTTGAACACTTCCGACGCCCAGCCCACGCGCCCCATGATCTCGGCGAGCGGTGCGTATTCGAGGTTCGTCAGGCCCGTGCCGGGCTCGTCGTCCTTCAGGTGCGGCAGGAACAGGTTCCACAGCCCTTCCGCCTTCGCGCGCTCCTTCAGTTCCTCCATGAACGACACGGGATACTGGCCCGCGTGCACTTCCTCGTTCCACTGGCGGATGCGCGGCACGATGTGCGCATCCATGAATGCGCGCACGCGGCTGCGCAGTTCTTCCACTTTCGGGGTGTAGCCAAAGTCCATGATCGACTCCTCGATTCCGTTCGTTCGGTTCCGTCAGAAGGCCGAGACACCGCCGTCGACGGCGACGGCCTGCCCGGTCAGATAAGTGTTTTCCTTCGCGCACAGCGTCAGCATCGTCGCGACGATTTCCTCGGGCCGGCCGAGCCGCTTCATCGGCGAGCCCTGCGCGAGAAAATCCTGGCGGTCGCCGATATCGCTGTCGGTGACCATCGGCGTCGTGCTGTAGAACGGGCACACCGCATTCACGCGAATGCCGTGGCGCGCGTATTCGATGGCCGCCGTCTTCGTGAGCCCGACCACCGCATGCTTCGACGCCGCGTAGGCGGCCAGCTTCGGCGCGCCGCCGAGCCCGGCCATCGACGCGACGTTCAGGATCACGCCTTCGCGCTGCGCGAGCATCTGGCGGATCTGGTGCTTCATCCCGAAGAACACGCCCTTCGCGTTCACCGCGAAGCTCAGGTCGAGATCGGCTTCGTCGGTGTCGATCAGCGCCTTCATCGGCGGCGCGATGCCCGCATTGTTGATGCCCACGTCGAGCCGGCCGAAACGCTCGGCCGCCGCATGCACCAGCGCGGCGACGTCCGCTTCGGCACGCACGTCGCAGCGCCGCGCGATCACG
>NZ_QOBB01000203.1:0-12738 GCF_024704855.1 Burkholderia sp. HAN2018
TCACCGGCTCGTCCCGGCTCTCGACCTCGCGCAAGATCCGGATGATCTGCTCGTCGGTAAATCGCTTCTTCATCGAGTTCTCCTTGCCTCTAGGATAAAAGAGAACTCACTTGCCAGATGGCTACAAGAAACGTCTCAGGTCAGTCGTCTTCCCGCAACCGGACTGCCCGACGATCGCGACCGATTCGCCGGCCGCGATCGTCGCATTGACGCCGTCCAGCACCAGCGGCTCGCCGTCCGCGTAGCGGAACGACAGCCCGTCGATCTCGATGCTCGGGTCGAGCGAGTCCGCTTCGCCCGGCACGCTGCGCAGGCTCGCATCGGGTTCCGCTTCCGCGAACACGATGTCGGCCAGCCGCTCGCCCTGCAACTGCAGCATCCTGACCTCGAAATACTTGTCGATCAGGCTGCCGACCCGGCTGTCGAACTGACTCTTGTATGCGTTGAACGCCATCAGCACGCCGACCGTGAACTGGCCGTCCATCACCATCCGCGCGCCGAGCCAGATGACCAGCACGTTCTCGATGCCGAACAGCAGCCCGTTGAGCTGCTGATAGAAAATCTGCAGCTTCTGCACGTGCAGGCTCGCATTGACCTGCTCGACCAGCAGCGTGATCCAGCTCGCGCGCCGCTCCGTCTGGCGGTTGAACAGCTTGATCGTCTTCACGCCGCGCACCGTCTCGAGGAAATGGCTCTGCTGCTTGGCGGCGTGCACGATCTGATCCTCCGTCGCGCGCCGCAACGGGCCGTACCACATCCATCGGACGAGCGCGTACAACGCCATCGTCGCCAGCGCGACGAGGCCGAGCGTGCGGCTGTATACGAACATCATCGCCAGCGTGACGAGCGTCATCAGTCCGTCGATCACCGCACCGAGAAACGACGTGGTCAGCGTCTGCTGGATCGTGTCGATCGAGCCGAAACGCGACACAACGTCACCGAGATGGCGGCGTTCGTAATAGCGCACCGGCAGGCTCAGCAGATGCGTGAACACGTTCGCGCGCCACTGGATGTTGAGCGTGACGCCGACATACATCAGCGCCCACGCGCGAATCGCGCCGGTCGCCTGCTGCATCATCAGCAGCAGGCCGAAGCCGAGCGCGAGCACCGTCAGCAGGTCGCGATCGGCGCTGACGATCACTTCGTCGATCACCCATTGCAGGAAGAACGGCTGCACGAGCATGAAGACCTCGAGCGCGATCGCCAGCACCAGGATCTGCGCGAGCGAACGCGACAACCCCGACACCGGGCCCAGCAGTTCACGCAGCCTGACCGCCGGCCGCGCCGCGCGCGGCGCGAAGCCGGCGTTCGGCCACAGCTCCAGCGCGACGCCGGTGAACCCGCGCGAGACGTCGGCGAGCGACACCTTGCGAATGCCGTGCGACGGATCGTGGATCGTCGCGGTCTTGCCGTTCACTGCCTCCAGCACGACGAAGTGGTTGAAATTCCAGTGCAGCAGGCACGGCAGGCGCAACTGGCCGAGCTGCGCCATGTCGAGCTTCAACGCACGTGTGCCGAGCGACAGGCGCTGCGCGATCTCGATCACGCGCCCGAGGCCCGCGCCCTTCAGCGAGACCGGAAACTGTGTGCGCAGCGTCGCGAGATCCACGTGATGGCCGTGATAGCCGGCAATCATCGCGAGGCACGCGATGCCGCATTCGGCCGCTTCGGTCTGCAGGACCATCGGCAGCTTGCGGCCGAGGCCGAACGAGAGTCGATCGAGTAATCGCATGCGTGCGCCCGTCAGAGTTTGCCGGTCAGGCTGTAAAGCGGCTCGAGCACCCATTCGTACAAGCGCCGGCGTTCCTGCAGGATGTCCGCCTGCAACGTCATGCCGGCCTGCAACGGTTGCTGCGCGCCGTACGCGGTGACGTGCTGCGCGTCGAGCGCGACGATCACGCGGTAGAAGGTCGCGTCGCGCCCCTCTCCCGGCGTCGCCGCCGGGCCACCGTCGTTCGCGAGTTCGGCCGCCGACAGCGCCGTGCGCGCGATCGACACGACCGTGGCCCCGTACTGGCCGAATTTCTGATAGGGAAACGCCTGATAGCGGACCAGCACCGGCTCGCCGACCCGCACGAAGCCGATCGCCGTGCTCGGCACGAACAGGTGCGCCTGCCAGCGCGCGCCGCCCGGCACGACACTCGCGAGCGGCCGCGACGTATCGACCGACTGGCCGACGTCGGCGATCGCGGCCGTGACGATGCCCGCCTCCGGCGCGGTGACGACGATCCGGCGCTTCGCCTCGCTTTCGATCAGGTTCTGGTCGACGTCGATCACGTTTCGGTCGATCTGCGCGAGCTGGTTCTGCTGCTTGAAGCCGAGCCCCGACAGTTCGTTGCTCGCCTCGGTGAGCGACTGGAGCGTCGATGCGCGGTCGCGCAGCAACCCGTTCAGCTTCGACTGCTGGTCGAGCAGGTCGGCCTCGCGCTGCTGCGCCTGGTCCTTCGAGATGTAATCCTGCGCGAGCAGGCCGCGATAGCGCGTTGCGCCGTCGGCCGCGATCGAGGTACGCAACCGCTGGGCCGCGAGCTGGTCGTCGATTTGCGCGAGCGTGCCCTTCAGGTTCCCGATCTTCGCGCGCAGCGTGTCGCGCTCGTCCTGCTGCAGGCTGCGGGTCTTGTCCATTTCCGCGAGCAGTGACGCCTTGCGCTGCCGCGCCTGCGCGATCAATGCGGCCTGCGTCGCGCCTTGCGCGGCGCTTTGCAAGTCGGTCGATACCGTATAGAGCGTCTGTCCGCGCGTCACGCGCTGCCCTTCCTTCACGTCGCGCTCGACGACGATGCCAGGCTGCAATGCATAGACCTTGACCAGCCCCGCATCCGGCATCACCACGCCGGAGACCGTCGTGCGCCGCGTATACGTACCGAACGCGAAGAACAGCACCACGCAGGTGGCCATGACCATCGCGACGACCGTCAGCAGCGTCATGGACAGCGGGTGCACCAGCACGATGTCGCCCAGCACCCGCATGCGCCGAGCCTGTGCCGCTTCAGAACGAAAGAGACCGAACTCCATTTTCACCAACGTGTCGCCAAACAACATGTCGCCCAATATCGGTATCGGCGTCCATTCCGCTTCCACGCGTCGGAACAGGCAAAAGCGATCCGGTATACAAAGAAGACCCGTGCATACCGGATCGTCAGTTCCATCATCGGGAGACGCGGCGGCTACCGCGTCGCCTCAATGCAGGCAACTCAGTACTGCGGGCCGCCGAAAAGGCCGTCCAGCAGGTTCACCGCGGCGGTCGTGATCGTCTCGCCGATGTTGTATGCCTGCTTGACCGGTGCGGCGAAGATGCCGAACGTCAGCGCATTGCCGATGCTCTCCGCGGTGCTGCCGCCCCATTCGATGATGTTGCCCAACGCGGACGGGATGCCCGGGCCGCTGTAGTAGCCGCCGGAAACTTGTGCGATTTGCTGTTGATTCAGTTCTTGCATTGCATTTCTCCAGTTTCAAAATGCTAGATAATCCATCTAGCGGGGCATCGAACAACGCCGCAATTGCGGCGCAGATCAACACGTTAAATACATTTAAACTTTTAACGACTCGGCGCACCCATCGCTCAAGCAAAATCAAACCAATGCATTCAATCCTGCTCAAAAAGCGCATAAAACCCCGTCGACCGGGATGAATCGATCGACCTTTCTCCGTCGGCCATTCAGCGGCGATATGCGAGCAGACATCGCCTCGGCGGGCGTCCGACTGAAAGACGCCGGGCAATGGACGTGCAAGTGCTTCCGCGCATGGATGTCGCGGTGCCCGCATGCCACGGAGTACGAAATTTCAACGAGAACGACTGCCCGATCGAGCCGCGCCCGAGAATAATGGCGCGCTAAATGCCGTTTATCTAATCAGCTAAACGTCGTTGATTGGATGATCGACATCAGATTTCACCTCTGAGATTTTTACAGCGCCGAATCCGACGAACCAATGATCGGTCACTTTTCGGACTCCCTTTGTACGATACCGCACCATCGGGCAAACCCGATATTTTGAGGATATTTACTTATTTTTATTATCGATTCCAGGCTTGCATGCCGCGATTGAATGCCCCCAGTTGATTCTGGAAAGGTCATGTCTTCACGGTAGATCCGGGTCCCCTTGACTGGTCGGAGGTCGCCATCGCCTGACTCGGATGGATGCGCCGTCAGATGCCAAACGACGTCGTACGTTTTCACCGGAATTCAAACAGCAAGCCGCGTGTCTGGTGCTCGACCAGAGCTTTGGCCATATGGCGGCGAGTCGCTCGGGGGGCGTCGGCGAGACGGTACTGCGCCGCTGGGTGCGCCAGCTTCAAATGGAGCGTCAGGGCGTCACGCCGCAGGGCAAGGCAATCACGCCGGATCGGCAACGCATTCCGGAACTCGGGATCTGGACGCTATTGCGTGCGCGGGAGATGCCGTCCTCCGCTTACGCATTCGCCACGTCCCTGCTCTGGTTTCCGCATTTGATCTCCGGAGAACGAGAATCTGCACCACACCCGATCAGTTTGATTTGCGAGAAACCGGGCGCTGTCGACACCCGCGATCGCCACACCCGTTCACCCCGACGCATCAACCCAGATGTCACGTGTTACTCCCGCATCCCCTCCAGATCGCGGATCAACTCGCTCGCCGAGATTTCGTCGAGCGTCGACAGCGCATCGGGCTCGCGAATGCTGCCCCAGTTCGACGGCGAACCGGCCTGCAACGCGCCGAGCCCGGGAGAAACCGCATCGGGCTCACGTGGCGCAACGCGGTGGCGTCGGCCAGGCTGGAATCCGGATGATGTTTGGGGACGCTGCCGGAGGGGAAAGCGGAATCAGGCAACCCGGGTTACCCGATTCGACAACGGGAAGTCATTGAACACACGAGCACCCGGCCGTCGTGAAGTGATTCAGGTCACGACGGACATAGGTGCCCGAGCCCGGTCGCGCCGCGAGGCGACCGGAACCGACGACGCGACGGACTCTACATCGACACAGCGGCCACCAACCGCAGGCTTTCGGTCATCGCCGCGGTCCCCCGGTTGGCCCTCGTCGACCACATCCCGCACGAATCCTCGCCGGCATCGCGCCGGCGGCATCCCGTGTCGCCGATCCGGATCAAACCGCGATACGTGCGAGGCGGCTGCGGATGATCTCCGTCGCCTCGCTCACGATGCGCTCGACGAGTTCCTTCACGGTCGGGATATCGCGGATCAGGCCGACGACCAGCCCGCACGACCACGCGCCCGCATCGAGCGCGCCCTCCTTCATGATGCGCGGATACACGCCGGCGACTTCTTCAGCGATATCGTCGAACCGGATGCCGGCGCCGAGCCTGCTTTCCTTTTCGAGAATGCGATCGACCGCGGCATTGCGCAGCACGCGCTCGGTATTGCGCAACGGGCGCATGACCAGGCGCGTATCCAGTTCGGAGGCCGCGACCAGCGCCTGCTTCACGTTCTCGTGCACCGGCGCCTCGCGGGTGGCGACGAAGCGCGTTCCCATGTTGACGCCGTCCGCGCCGAGCGAAAGTGCCGCAACCAGCGACCGGCCGTCCGCCATGCCGCCGGAGGCCACGAACGGAATCCTGAGTTCCTCGGCGGCGCGTGGCAGCAGAATGAAGTTCGGAATGTCGTCCTCGCCCGGATGGCCGCCGCATTCGAATCCGTCGACGCTGACCGCATCGCAGCCGATGGACTCGGCCTTCAGCGCGTGGCGAATCGACGTGCACTTGTGGATCACCTTGATATCCGCTTCCTTGAGCGCGGCCAGGTAGGGCTGCGGGTTGTTGCCGGCCGTTTCGACCACCTTGACCCCGCCTTCGACGATGGCCCGGATATAGCCGGGATAGTCGGGGGACGTGACAGTCGGCAGGAACGTGAGGTTCACGCCGAACGGCTTGTCGGTCATTTCGCGGCAACGCCGGATTTCAGCGGCCAGATCGGCCGGCGAGCGCTGGGTCAGGCCGGTGATGATGCCGAGTCCGCCGGCGTTGGAGACTGCTGCGGCCAGCTCCGCGTACCCGACATGGTGCATGCCGCCCTGGATGATCGGATAGTCGATGCCGAAGAGTTCGGTGATCCTGGTTTTCATGATGTTTGCGGTTCAGGTTGAGACGAAAGCGCCTTCGCATGCAGGGCACGCTGCGGCCCCGACGCGCGTCACTGCGCGGCTGAATCGGCGGTGCGAAGCCGACGGAAATCCACGCTGCCGGGCAACAGAGGCGCCTGGCGATACCCCGGGGGGCGGCCCCATTTGCCTTCTCGCGGCCCGGACGGCACACGATGCCGCCTCCGCCGCGCTGCCGGCCGCATGGCGATCCTGTCGCTGCCCGCCAACCGGCGCCAGGTTGACACGACCAGTTTCCTCGCGGGCCGAACTGCCGTACATTGGCGAAACTGACACATCGAATGCGATATCCGACACATCATGCCCCGCGCTGCCATTCTTGCGTATGACGATTGCTACGCGTCCAGCCTGGGCGGGTTCGCCGACATCCTGCAGATCGCGAACGCGCACTGGCGGCGACAAAGGGGCGATGGCAATGCGCAGTTCGAATGGCGGTTCGTTTCTCCGACGGGGAAGCCGGTCATGGCGAGCAACGGCTTGCAACTGAACACGGAGCCGATCCGGCCGCGCGAGAAATTCGACCTGGTTTTCATTCCCAGTGCGCATTACGCAAGCGGCAAGGCCTTCGACCGGTTGCTGGCACGACAGTCGGCCGCATGCGACTGGCTGGTTTCGCAATGGAACGCGGGGGCCTACCTTGCGGCGAACTGCACCGGCACGTTCGTCCTGGCCAGAACCGGCCTCCTGGACGAACGGCCCGCGACGACCACTTGGTGGCTGGCCGATCAGTTCCGCAGCCGGTTTCCCCGCGTCGACCTTCAGCTGGAACCCGTCGTCACCGAAGCCGACCGCCTGATCTGTGCCGGGGCATCGGCGTCCTACCTGCTGCAGACCATCCATGTCATCGAGCGCTTCTGCGGGGCGGCCATCGCCGCGCAGTGCGCGAAGACGATGCTGATCGACGTCAGCCAGACGAAGCAGTTGCCGTATCTCCCGTTGCTGGCGGACAAGGAACACGCCGACTCGCTGGTTCACCGCGCGCAGTATTGGCTGCAGAAGCACATGACGAAGGACGTGAAGATGTCGGAAATGGCGCATGAGCTCGGCGTGAGCGAGCGCACGATCATCCGCCGATTCCGCGCGGCGCTGAATCAGCCGCCATTGCGGTATTTGCAGAACCTGCGCATCGAAGCCGCGCGCGGCTTGCTGGAGGCCGGCGATCTCAGCCTCGAGCGGATTACGGCCCAGGTGGGATACAGCGATACCAGCTCGTTCTGCCGACTGTTCAAGGACAAGGTCGGCCTCAGCCCCGGCGCATACCGCGATCGCTTTCGCCCCACGGGGGAATCGTAGGCAACCCGACGTGTGCGCCCCGGCAAGATTCGCGACCCGTTCGGTTACGATTGGCCGATCGGGCCCACGATCGAAGCGGTCGAGCCCGATGAAATGCAGCGGCGTCATGCGGCGCTGCTGCCCGGCGATCAGCAGACAACCTGAACGGTGCGCCGCGCGCCGATCGATCACCCCGACATTCGCGATGCACTATCACCCCGACGACATCTACCGGCTCTACCGGAGCGTGCCGACGCTGCAGATGAACCGCCCGGCTCCGGCCGAACGGTTCCTGGCCGCTGCTGTCGAGACCGGCGCCGAACTCGGCCATGTGCTGCGCGACTACCCGCAGGTCCGCTACCAGCCGCTCGACTTCCACTACCTGTGCCAGCAAAGCCTGTCCGTGCTGGACGACACGCTGCTGGCCGACCTCACGGCCGACATGAACGCTGGATGGCGCGGCGCGCACTGGGCCGCGCTGTTGATCGCGTTATCGGGCGATGCGCGCCATCTGCCGCACCTCGACGAAGTCAGGCGCCACCGCGGCGTCGAGTGGGCGGCCGAGCTTGCGAAAGCCGCGTGCGGCCCCGACGCCGGGTCGTCGGCATTCCGTGGCTGCCGGTCGATCGTGCGCCTGCGCGATCAGCTTGCCGGGTTGCCGCGCGTCGCGGTCCGCTTGCGGCCCTGGCTCTCACCGGAAGCACTCGAAGCCAGGGCGGTCGCCGTTCGTGCCGCGTATCGCAGCGGTGGCATCGAAATCGCGCTGCCGGTTGCCCGCCGCTAGGCTCCCCGTCGGCCATCGCCCGACGGACGATCACGCGATGGTCAACTGAATCACCCGACTTCCCGCCGAACCCTCGAACGCATCGCAAACCCGGCGACGGGTTTCCTGCCGAACCGCCCCCTCCCCGCCTTCGTCCCGCCGCGATTCCACGCGATTTCGCAGAGGACCTTTCCTGTGCAGCGCCTTAATCGACCGCCGCGCGATCTCCAATAATGGCCGCTCGATCCGCCGGCCACCGCGCCGGTAAATTGATAAAAAACTTCTTTGCATTCCTACAAGATGAATAAACACGCCAGCACGCGACTCGCGGGGACCGCCATTGCCACTTGCCTGACCGCCTTCGCGTCGGACGGCGCACACGCGCAGAGCAGCGTGACGCTGTACGGCCTGATCGACACGTCGATCACCTACGCGACCAACCAGCGCACGCACGGCGCCGGCTCGCCGGGCAGCGGCACCGTCGCGATGACGAGCGGCGCCCTGAACGCGTCGCGCTGGGGGTTGCGCGGCCGCGAGGATCTCGGCGGCGGGATGGCCGCGATCTTCGGGCTCGAGAACGGTTTCTCGGGCACCACCGGCGCGCTGTCGCAGAAAGGCGTCGACATGTTCGGCCGTCAGGCATGGGTCGGCGTGAGCTCGAAGACGGCCGGCGAGCTCACGTTCGGCCGCCAGTACGACCTGATCCTCGATTTCGTGACGCCGCTCGGCGCGTCCGGCCCCGGCTGGGGCGGCAACCTCGCGGTTCATCCGTACGACAACGACGATTCGAACCGCAACCTCCGCATCAACCAGGCGGTGAAGTACACGAGCCCGACGTATCGCGGGCTGAGGTTCGGCGCGATGTACGGCTTCTCAAACACGGCCGGCCAGTTCGCCAACAACGCGGCGTGGAGCGCGGGCGTGTCGTACGCGAACGGGCCGCTGAAGCTCGGCGCCGGCTACCTGAAGATCAGCCGCGACCGCAATGCGCCGAACCCGAACGGTGCGCTCAGCACGGTCGACGGCTCGGCGACGATCACGGGCGGCAACCAGCAGATCTGGGCCGCGGCCGGCCGTTATGCGTTCGGGCCGCATTCGGTCGGCGCCGCGTGGTCGCACTCGACCACCGACGGCGTGGCGGGCGTGCTCCAGGGCAGCGGCATCGCGCCGTTGAAGGGGGAATCGCTGGTGTTCGACAACTTCTCGGTCGACGGGCGCTTCGCCGTCACGCGTGCGTTGAGCCTCTCGGCCGCGTACACGTACACGATGGGCCGCTTCGACACGCGCACCGGCCAGACGCGGCCGAAATGGAACCAGGTCGTCGCGCAAGCCGACTATGCGCTGTCGAAGCGCACGGACGCGTATCTCGAGGGGGTCTACCAGAGCGTGAGCGGCGGCAACGGCAACCCCGCGTTCAACGCGACCGTCTGGACGCTCACGCCGTCGGCGAACAGCAACCAGGTCGTCGTCGCACTGGGGCTGCGGCACAAGTTCTGAAGACGAAGCACGGCGTCGCCACGCCGTCCGCGCAAGGCATGCGTTTCGGCACCGCTCGAGCGTCATGCCCCGAGCAGCAAAGGCCGTGCCCGTGCGCGGCCTTTGCGCAACGGCAGCGCGCCGCGTGACGGCACGAATGCCGCCCAGTCTGTCGCGCCGACGCAAAAAAATGCGGAGAAACTGGTCACGCTGTGACATTTTTCCTAATCTGTTTGCAGCGACGCCGAAATTTGGCGTTCCGGCCGCAACACTCTTTCATATGGCGCACCACCGGCTTACGAACACGATTCACGTCGTAGATGCCGGATCTTTCGCGCCGTTCGGCCGGATACGGGCGTGCCGATCGCACGCCCCACGCGTTCAATGCAGTCAACCGCTGGAGACGAACGATGAGCAAAACGAACCGATTTGCGGTCCTGACAACCGTCGTACTGCTGGCCGGTTGCCACCATGCGGCCAAGACACCCGAGAATGCCGGCATGGAGCCCGCGCCCTCGAGCGAAGCCGTCGCAACGGTGACGGCCGACGAGCTCAACAATCCGAACAGCCCGCTCGCGAAGCGCAGCATCTACTTCGATTTCGACCAGTACTCCGTCAAGCCCGAATACCAGTCGCTGCTGCAGGCACACGCCGACTACCTGCGCAGCCATCCGGCGCGGCACGTGCTGATCCAGGGCAACACCGACGAACGCGGCACGTCCGAATACAACCTCGCGCTCGGCCAACGCCGTTCGCAGGCCGTGCTGAGCGCGCTCGAAACGCTCGGCGTGCAAGCCACGCAACTCGAGGCGGTCAGCCTCGGCAAGGAAAAGCCGGTCGCGCTCGGCCACGACGAGGATTCGTGGGCACAGAACCGCCGCGCGGATCTCGTCTACCGTTGATCCCGGGCCGCCGTGACGGCGGCATTCGCTTCAGGAACGGCATGGCAGCCCGCTGGTCGCGCAAGCGGCCGCGCGGTGCCGCCCCTGCCCGCCGCATGCACGCGATCGACGCGAAGGCGACCGATCGCGCAACGCTTCGTGCTCAACGCCGGCGATCGAGCCGGCGATGCAGCCAGTGCGACATCACGGCCGACGTCACGATCGCATCGAGCGTGGCGATCGCGTCGATGTCGCTGAACTGGTCGATTTTCATCAGGTAATCCTCGAGTTCGACGAAACCGATCATCGCGCCGGCGCCGACGACCATCCCCAGCAGCACGAACCAGCGCCGCCGCAGCCGCGTGCCGATTGCGCCCATGATGCCGCCGGTCACGGCCGCCGGCAGGAAATAGCCGAACAGGAACGACGCGAAGAAGATCAGCGGAACCATGCCGGCGCTGACTTTCAGTTCCTCCCACGACGGGCCGTCGATCAACGACCACCCGACCAGCATCACGGCCGGCCAGACGAGCGATGCGACCAGCGGGCCGCCGACGGCAAACGACACGCAGCCGAGCACGGCGGGACGAAACGGACGCGACGACGGACGTTCAGCGGTGGCACTCATGTTTTTCGTGGTCGGAACCGGAATGGCGGCGTGCCGCAGTGTATCAACACGCCGTGCGACGACACCGATCCGCCCCCTCGCGTTCGACGATCCGCAAAAGGCATGGAATAAACGGCCCGCCCGAAACGTTTCTTCAGCGCGCAGACGCACGGTTCATGCGAACCGGCCTTTCCCGCGGCCTGCGCGTTGCAAGGAGGTGGAAATGAGATCCGCAACGTTGGTCGCGGCGCTGGTCGCGGCGCTGGTGCTCGTGCTGTCGGCAGGCTGTACGTCGGGTGGCGGCGCGCCGCAAGGGCCGGGCATGAGCCGGTACGGCGGCAGTGGCGCGGGAGGTACGGGCGGTGGCGGAGGAGGCAGCGGCTACTGAAGAACCGCCGCGAGCAGTCGGGCGACGCGTCGCGCACGAGCACCGGAAACCGGCCGAATCGCGCGCGACGCCCCGCCCGGCGGCACGACTTAACGCATGGCCTTCACGTCGGCCGGCGTGACGCTCGCGGGCTGGCCGCCCCACGTCGCACGCAGGTAGTTCGCGAGCTGCGCGAGTTCGTCGTCGCTCAGCGTGTGCGCGAAACCGGGCATCGGCTGCAGGTTCTCGAACCCGGCGAACTTCTGCTCGCCGATGCCGTCGAGCATCGCGACCAGCAGGTTGCGCGGGTCGCCCTGGCGCACCGTCGAATTGCCGTTCATCGGCACCGCCACGTGCGGCTTGCCTTCGCCGTTGAAGCCGTGACACCCCGCGCAGACCGCGAGATACACCGAGCGGCCGGCCGCGAGCTGCGCGGCGTCGGCTGACACCGGCTTCACCGGTTGCGGCGCGGGCGGCGTATCGCCCAGCAGGTACACGGACAGCGCACGCAGGTCGTCCTTCGTCATGTACTGCGTGCTCAGGTGCACGACCGGGTACATCTCGCCGAATGCCGAGCCTTGCGGCGCGATGCCGACGCCGAAGAACGTCTGCAGGTCGGCGCCCGTCCAGCCGCGCGCGGCAAGGCCGGCCGGCGTGATGTCGGGCGCGGCCACGCGGCCGAGCGCCGCGCCCGCGAACGGCTTCGCGCTGTCGAGCTGGCCCGTGAACGCGCGCGGCGTGTGGCATTCCGCGCAGTGGCCGAGCGCACCCGCCAGATAGCGGCCGCGCTGCCAGTCGGCAGACTGGCCGGTCGATGCATCGGGCAGGCTGTCCTTCAGGAACACCATGTCCCAGAAGACCATCCCGAAACGCAGGTTGTACGGGAACTTCAGCTCGTGCTCGCGGTTTTCCTGCGCGACCGGCCTGACGGTCTTCAGGTACGCGTACATCGCGTCGGAATCGGCACGCGTGAGCTGCCGGTACGACGTGTACGGCATCGACGGATACAGGCGCTTGCCCGGCGCCTTGCCGTCATGCAGCGCGGCGTAGAAATCGTCCGCGCTCCAGCTGCCGATCCCGTGATCCTTGTCCGGCGTGATGTTCGAGCCGTAGAACGTGCCGAACGGCGATTCGAGGGGCGCGCCGCCGGCGAACGGCGCGCCGTCCTTCGCGGTGTGGCAGGCCGCGCAGTCGGCGGCCTTGACGAGATAGCGGCCGCGCGCGACCGGGTCGGCACCGGGCGCGCCGGAAGCGGCGTTCGAGGCCGGTGCGTCGTGG
>NZ_QOBB01000204.1:0-12615 GCF_024704855.1 Burkholderia sp. HAN2018
GCGGGCGGCCACGTGTGCGTCGCGCTCGGCGCGCTCGCGCAGCGCTACGAAACACCGGTCGACGAGGTTCGCGCGGCGCTCGCCGCGAGCGGCGTGGTCGCGTTCGGCACGCTCGCGCGTGGCGACGAGCGGCCGCTGATCGTCGACCGCCACGACCACCTGTACCTGTCGCGCTATTTCGACTACGAACGGCGGCTTGCCGATGCGCTCGTCGCGCAGGCCGGTGCGACCGTGCCGGACGAAGGTCTCGCGCCCGACCGGCTGCGCGACAGTCTCGCGCGTTACTTCGGGCCGGCGAACGGCGAAGTCGACTGGCAGCGCGTCGCGGCGATCGTCGCGCTGACCGGCCGCGTGACGATCGTCAGCGGTGGCCCGGGCACAGGCAAGACGACGACCGTCGTCGGCGTGCTTGCCTGTCTGCTCGATGCGCATCCGGGGCTGCGCGTCGCGCTGGCCGCGCCGACCGGCAAGGCCGCGCAGCGGATGCAGGAGGCATTGCATGCGCGGGCCGGCGACCTGCCGCCCGAACTCGCGGCGCGCCTGCCCGATACGTCGTACACGCTGCACCGGCTGCTGGGCGGCGGCGGGGCGGCCGGTTTCCGGCATCATCGCGACAATCCGCTGCCGTACGACCTGATCGTCGTCGACGAGGCATCGATGATCGACGTCGCGCTCGCCGCGCATCTGCTCGATGCGCTCGCGCCGGGCGCGCGGCTCGTGCTGCTCGGCGACAAGGATCAACTGGCCGCGGTCGAGGCGGGTGCCGTATTCGCGGAGCTGAGCGCGCGACCGGCGTTTACCGCCGCGGCGCGTACGCGCATCGCGCAGGCGCTCGGCATCGACGAGGCGGCATTCGTCGCGGCGTTGCCGGTGCAGGACGAGGCCGCGGCCGTTCCCGCGGCGCATCCGGTTTCCGCCGCGTCCCGCGTCCCGGCGCCGCCATCGGCCACCACACGCAAGCCGGCGTCGCGACGGAAGGCCGATGCGAGACAGGCATCGCTCTTCGACGACGAACCGCAGGATGACGAGGTTTCGTCGTCCAACGTCGCGCCGGCGCCGGCCGAAACCGGTGAAGCTGGCGATGCAGGCGAGGCCTCCGCATGGATCGAGGTCGACGAACTGGCGTGGCTCGACGCCGTCGAGCTGCCGCCGTTCGACGCAGGCGACGTGGCGCTTGCGTCGATCACATCGAACCCGCCGGGCGAACCCGCCGCCGCGTCCGCCGTGCCCACGCCCGCACCGGCACCGCTCGCCGACTGCGTGGTCTGGCTCGAACGCAACTACCGCTTCGGTCTCGATTCGCCGATCGGGCGGCTGTCGCTCGCGATCCGCAGCGGCGACGTGCAGGCCGCGCTCGACGCGCTGCCCGCCGACGATTCGGCGGCTGCGTCGTTCCATGACGATGCGGGCGAGTCGCTCGCGACGTCGACGCTCGAGCGGCTCGCGCGGCGGTTCGGTGCTTACCTCGACGCGTTGCGCGACGCGCTGGCCGCGCCGGTGCCCGATCCGCTGCCGCTGTTCGACGCGCTCAACCGGTTCCGGATCCTGTGCGCGACCCGCAGCGGCTTGCGCGGCGCGGAGCACGTCAATGCGCTCGTGGCCGCGCACGTGCGCCACGCGGCGCGCGTGCCGCTGGCGGTCGGCGCGCACTGGTTCACGGGGCGGCCGATCATGGTGACGCGCAACGACTACGCGCTCGGGCTGTTCAACGGCGATATCGGTATTGCGCTGCCCGACGCGCACGGCGTGCTGCGCGTGTGGTTCCGGCGTGCGGACGGCACCGCGCGCGCGGTGTCGCCGGCCGCGCTGCCGCCGCATGAAACCGCGTTCGCGCTGACGGTCCACAAATCGCAGGGCTCGGAATTCGACGAAGCCGCGCTCGTGCTGCCGGCATCGTTCGGCCGTGTGCTCACGCGCGAACTCGTCTATACGGCCGTCACGCGTGCCCGCACGCGCGTGCAGGTGATCGGGCCGCGGCGCGTGCTGGCGCAGGCGGTCGCGACGCGCACGCAGCGCGATTCGGGGCTCGCGGCACGCGTCGACGAGGCGCTGGCACGGCGTCGCATGGAGGCGTCGCGATGATGATCCGCTATACGCTCGATCCGGCCGAGGTCGAATGGACGGCCGTGCGCGCGCAAGGCGCCGGCGGGCAGAACGTGAACAAGGTGTCGAGCGCGATCCACCTGCGCTTCGACATCCGTGCGTCGTCGTTGCCGCCTGTCATCAAGGAGCGGCTTCTCGCGCTGTCCGACCAGCGCATCACGCGCGACGGCATCGTCGTGATCAAGTCGCAGGAATACCGCACCCAGGAGAAAAACCGCGAGGCCGCGCTGGCGCGCCTCGATGCATTGATCGCCGGCGTTGCGTTCACGCCGCGCGCGCGGGTCGCCACGCGGCCCACGCGCGCGTCGAAGGAGCGGCGGCTCGAGCACAAGTCGCGCCGCAGCGCGGTGAAGTCGGGAAGAGGGAAGGTGATCGACTGACGAATGGTCGGGCGGACGAGCCGCGGGTGCGACAGCCGGGCGCTCGCACCCGCGCCGGTTACCGCATCACGGTCCCGGCGCTGTCGAGTACGAAGTCGACGCAGAACACGACGAGCCGGCTCTGCGCGCGGATCGCGACGGCGGCCGTATAGCAGTCGCGGCCTTCCGTCAGCGAGAAATGCGGGCCCATCAGCGCGACGCGTCCGGGCGCGGCGATCGCGCGCTGGAAATACGGGCGCCGCGACCAGTTGCTGTGGGTCTCCGGAAAGAGCGGTGCGAGGCGGGTGACGCCGGCCTGGCCGTCGTCGGCGGGCGCACCGATCGACGGCAGGAACTGCTCGCCGGTTTCGTCGGTGACGAACACGCGGCGGGCGGCCGGCACCGCGAACACGCGATGCGCGGCGTCCTGCAGGTTGCCGCTCGCGGAAAACGCGGCCGCGCCGGTCAGCACGAGCCGTTCGATCGCGTCGAAGCCCGGCTGCTCGGCGACGACCGGCGTGTGCCGGCGGGCGATGAAGCGCTGCCACGCGGCGTCGAGCATCGCGGGTGCTGCCGCGCTGGCATGGGCGATCGATGCGTCGGGCTGGCCGAACTGGAAACCCTGCACGAAATCGATGTCGGCTTCCATCAGCGCCTGCAGCGAATCGTCGTTCTCGACGCCCTCGGCGAGCACCATCGCGCCGGCCTGGTGCAGCATCGACACGAGGTGATGCATGATGCGGCGATCGTCGGCCGAACCGGTCGAACGTTCGACGAGCGAGCGATCGAGCTTGACGATGTCGGGACGCGCGCGCCACACGCGGTCGAAGTTCGAGAATCCGGTGCCGAAATCGTCGATCGCGATCAGGAAGTCGCGATGCTGGATCATGTCGATCGTGCGGGCGAGCGCGGCTTCGTCGCGCGACGGCTGTTCGACGACCTCGAGCACGATGCGGTTCGGCGGCAGCGCGAAATGCCGGCACAGCGCCTCGACGAATTCGCGCTGCACGAGGCCCGAGTCGAGCACGCGCGGCGTGACGTTCAGGAACAGCCAGCCGTCGCCGATGCCCTGCGCGACGAAGTTGGCCGTATGCAGGCAGCGCGCGAGCCGGTCGAGCAGCAGCGCATCGGCGTCGGCGCGCGTCTTGTCGAACAGGGCGGCGGGCGAGATCAGTGCACCGTTCGCGTCGACGACGCGCAGCAGCGCCTCGTAACCGACGACCCGCTTGTGCGTGATCGACAGCACGGGCTGGAACACGCTGCGCAGCGTCGTGGTGCGATAGGTGGCGACCCAGCCGCCGGGCGTCGGCGTGAGACGGTCGAGCAGGGAGTCGAGCGAGAGGTCGCGGGCGGGCTTCATGTCAACGGAGCCCGGGGGCGAGCGGCGGGGCGGTAGCGCGCCGCCGCGCTGAAGCGGTCGCACGCGCCGGCGGACGCGAAAGGACGTGAGACATCGAGGCCGCCTTCTGCGGGTAAGTGTTCGGAGTGTAACGGGAATGGGGCCGCTCGCGTATCAGGGAAACTCCAGACGCACGCGGGTATGCGGCTGCCGCCGGCGCCGCCGCCGCACATGACGACCCGGCGGCATGGTGAGCATGGCGCGCACGATGAGGCGAGGCGGGCAATCCCGGCGGCCGGCAGGGCCGCGAGCGCATGTCGCCGTCAGACGAATGCCGGCGGCGCTGTGTCACCCTCCACGGCGGCGCGGAGAACAGCCGGCACCCGGTCGGAAGGCATCACGGCCCGACCGATGGCGATACGCGCACCCGGATGAATCGTCAGGTCGCTTCGCCGCTGCGCGGCCGGATCCCGGGAATCCGCTTGATCACGCCGGTCGCGAGCGCGGTGCCGACGAGCACGATCGCGCAGCCTTCGATCATCACGGCCGACACGTGTTCGCCGAGGAACAGCGCGCCCCACAGCAGGCCGAACACCGGAATCACGAACGTCACGGTGATGGCGCGGGCGGGGCCGACATGAGCGATCAGGTAGAAGTAGATGAAATACGCGATGCCCGTGCAGGCGACGCCGAGCGCGAGCACCGAGCCCCACGCGTGCGCGCTGACCGGCGCGGCCGGCCAGGTGGCGATCGCGAACGGCAGCAGCAGGACGGTCGAGCCGATCATGCTGCCGGTCGCGTTGACGAGCGGATCGACGCCGGTCAGCTTGCGCTTCGTGTAATTGGCCGCGATGCCGTACAGCAGCGTCGCGCCGAGTGCCGCGGCGGCGGCGAGCGCGGTCGCGGCGGCGCCCGTTTCGCCATGCGCATTCGCGATCTGGTTCCACACGAGCGTGAGCACGCCGGCGAACCCGATCACGAGGCCGAGCGCACGCGGCAGCGACAGCTTGTCCTTCAGCCACAGGTAGGCCACGAGCGCGCCCCAGAGCGGCGTCGTCGCGTTGATCACCGACGTCACGCCGGCCGACAGCGTCAGCTCGGCGAACGCGAACAGGCAGAACGGGATGCCCGAGTTCAGTGCGCCGACGACGAACAACGGCCACGCGTGACGGCGCAGCCGGGTGCCGAGATCGGCGGGTTTGAAGCGCGTCAGCGCGAAGCCCGCGAGAAACAGCGCGCCGATACCGACCCGCAACGCCATCAGCGGCGCCACGCCGAGATCGACGACGCCGATCCGGATAAACAGGAACGACGCACCCCACAGGGCAGCGAGCACGGTCAGCAGAAGGGCGTTCTTGGGTGACATCGAGTGTGTAGGGCGGGGAAGGGATGCGGGAATCTTACACCCCGTTACCAGGCCGTCGTTTCACGTTTCGATGAAATGGCAAGAAACGGGAATGTCGCCGGTTGCCGGCACGCGATGGCCGCGTGACGGCGGTCGAGCCCGGTCAGTGATGGCGCCAGCCGCCGTGTCCGCCGCGTCCGCCGAAGCCGAAATTGAGCGATACCGCCGGTCCCCAATAGCCGCCCCATGCGGGCGCGTAGGCAGGCGCCGGATAGTAATAGGCGGGGCCTGGATCGACATAGACGGGGGCCGGTGCAGCCGTGTAGTAGCCGCCGGGATAATAGCCGTACGGGTAGTAGCAGCCGGCGAGCGTCACGCAGGCGAGCGCCGCGGCGACGAGGGTCCTGTTCATGATGTCTCTCCGGCGGAGCCGGCAATCGGCAGATGCTTAAGCTTAGGCCGCGCGCCGATGACACGGTGTGCAAAACGGTAACGGATCATTTCCGCATGGCTGTCGGCCACGTTGCGGCGCCGCATGCGAAAACGGCGCTTCCGCACCGCGAAAACGCCGTCTGGCCGACTGTCGCGGCGCGCTGCGCCGTCTTTTACTTGCCGACCTGGTTGCCGATGATGCCGCCGGCCGCTGCGCCGCCGAGCGTCGACAGCGCGCTGCCGCCGATCGCCGCGCCGGCAACGCCGCCGACACCCGCACCGATTGCCGTATCGCGCTGGCGTCGTGACATCGAATCGCAGGCCGACAGGCTGGCCACCGTCGCGACGAGCAGAGCGCATACCCCAAAACGCCGAATCGAGTTCATGATCGTTGTCCTTGTGGTAGTGAACGGAGGTCGCGCGACCGGCTGGCGACCGCGCATGACCCCAATCTACGCGCCGTCCCGTGGGGCTGCTGTAAGGACTTGTTAAGGCTCGGGCGGTTTCGTAATCATTTGTTTCCCTCGCGCCGGCAGGCACGCGGTGTGCACACGCACAAAAAAGCCCGCTCGAAAGCGGGCTTGCGCAGCGCCGAAGCGCGAGACGCGGCGGTCCGGGCGGACCGCCGCGCGTGCTTATTGACGGTGATAGATCTCGGCGCCGGTCTTGACGAACTCGACCGCCTTGACTTCCATCCCCTTCTTCAGCGCTTCGGTTTCCGACACGCCCTGCTGCGCCGCGAACTCGCGCACGTCCTGCGTGATCTTCATCGAGCAGAAGTGCGGGCCGCACATCGAGCAAAAGTGCGCGACCTTCGCGGAATCCTTCGGCAGCGTTTCGTCGTGGAATTCGCGCGCCTTGTCCGGATCGAGACCGATGTTGAACTGGTCTTCCCAGCGGAACTCGAAGCGCGCCTTCGACAGCGCGTTGTCGCGCACCTGCGCACCCGGGTGGCCCTTCGCCAGGTCGGCGGCGTGAGCGGCCAGCTTGTACGTGATGATGCCTTCCTTCACGTCGTCCTTGTTCGGCAGGCCGAGGTGTTCCTTCGGCGTCACGTAGCACAGCATCGCGGTGCCGAACCAGCCGATCATCGCGGCGCCGATGCCGGACGTGATGTGGTCGTAGCCCGGCGCGATGTCGGTGGTCAGCGGCCCGAGCGTGTAGAACGGCGCTTCCTTGCACCAGTCGAGCTGGAGATCCATGTTCTCCTTGATCAGCTGCATCGGCACGTGGCCGGGGCCTTCGATCATCACCTGCACGTCGTGCTTCCACGCGATCTGCGTGAGCTCGCCGAGCGTCTTCAACTCGCCGAGCTGCGCTTCGTCGTTCGCGTCGTAGATCGAGCCGGGGCGCAGGCCGTCGCCGAGCGAGAAGCTCACGTCGTACGCCTTCATGATCTCGCAGATCTCTTCGAAGTGTTCGTACAGGAAGCTTTCCTTGTGATGCGCGAGGCACCACTTCGCCATGATCGAGCCGCCGCGCGACACGATGCCCGTCATCCGGTTCGCGGTGAGCGGCACGTACTGCAGGCGCACGCCCGCGTGGATCGTGAAGTAGTCGACGCCTTGCTCGGCCTGCTCGATCAGCGTGTCGCGGAAGATTTCCCAGGTCAGGTCCTCGGCCTTGCCGTTGACCTTTTCCAGCGCCTGGTAGATCGGCACCGTGCCGATCGGCACCGGGCTGTTGCGGATGATCCACTCGCGCGTTTCATGGATGTGCTTGCCGGTCGACAGGTCCATCACCGTGTCGCCGCCCCAGCGGATCGCCCATGTCATCTTGTCGACTTCCTCGCCGATCGACGACGTGACGGCCGAGTTGCCGATGTTCGCGTTGATCTTCACGAGGAAGTTGCGGCCGATGATCATCGGCTCGGATTCCGGGTGGTTGATGTTCGCGGGGATGATCGCGCGGCCGCATGCCACTTCCGAGCGCACGAATTCCGGCGTGATCTCGGCCGGCGCGTTCGCGCCGAAAGCCGCTGCGCCGAACGCCTGGCCCGGGTGCTGGCGGCCCATCATCGCGGCGAGCTTCGCGCCGTTCGGGCCGCTCGCCTTCAGGCTCTCGAGGTACTCGGCGCGGCGCTGGTTCTCGCGAATCGCGATGTATTCCATTTCCGGCGTGATGATGCCCTGGCGCGCGTAGTGCATCTGCGTGACGTTCTTGCCGGCCTGTGCGCGGCGCGGGTTGCGGTGCAGGCCCGGGAACCGCAGGTCGGCGGTGGCCGGGTCGGCCGCGCGCTCGAGGCCGTACTGGCTCGACAGGCCGCCGAGCACTTCGGTGTCGCCGCGTGCCTCGATCCAGCCCTGGCGCAGCGCGGCCAGGCCCGCGCGGATGTCGATCTTCGCGTCCGGATCGGTATAGGGGCCCGACGTGTCGTACACGTAGATCGGCGGATTCTTTTCGCCGCCGAAGCCGGTCGGCGTATCGGCCTGCGTGATTTCACGCATCGGCACGCGGATGTCGGGCTGCGAGCCGGTTACATAAACCTTGCGCGAATTGGGCAGCGGGGCGACAGCGGCGGCGTCGACGTGTGCGTCGGCGGACAGAAACTTCGGATTGGCGTTCATGCAATCTCCTGTATGAGCGCCGGACAGGCGCTTCGGCGCTTGCCCGGAGCCCTTGACGAATGTGGGGCTCGAGCTAAGCAGGAGACGAGGCTTGGTGAGGCGGCGGATTTCGTCAGAAGGATGGCGGCGAAATCCGTACGCTTCCCTGCGCTGGCATTATCCAGATCAGGTTCAAAGGGTATTTCTCACCCGCAATGCCGGTTGTTTGACCGCGCGCATTGCAGGACCCCCGCGTTAGCAGCGCACACGATACACTGGCTTCGCGGCGGTTTCAACCGGGAGAGAATCGGCTGCCCCGGTGCGGCCGCAGCATGGCGGGCGGTGCGATGGCCCGTCGAAATGGCAGCGCGCGTCGTCGCCGCATGGCCCCACGGCTCGGCCGGCCGGGGCGAAGCGGTGCAACATGGCGCGCTTTCGCGCAACCTCAAAAAAATTTTCGCAGCGGCTGTCATTTCCCGCGACGTCGTCCGTCTATTCGGCTCCTTAAACCCATGTGTTGGAGAGATGTCATGAAAAAAGTACTGATCGCCGCTTGCGTTGCCGCTATCGCCACGATCGCCACGGGCGCGTATGCGCAGAACGACGCGATGTCGCAGCCGGGTTCGTCGATGTCGAAGGACGCGATGGGCCACGACGCGATGGCCAAGGATGCAATGGGCCATGACGCGATGAAGAAGGACGGCATGAAGAAGCATGCGATGAAGAAAGACGCGATGAAGAAGGACGCGATGTCGCACGACGAGATGGGCAAGCCGTCGGGCGACAAGATGGCGCCGTCGAACTGACGGAGGCGGACGCGGCGCGGCCGGCACGTGCGTCGCACGGCGGCCGCCCGCATCGCATCCTGTCTCGTCGACTCATTCCCGGAGTCTTCATCATGCAAACCGTTCCCGCTACCGGCCGCGCGACCGCCACGCCGCCCGCGCGCCCGATTCATCCGCTGTGGGTGCGCGCGAGCCACTGGCTCAATGCGCTCGCGGCGATCCTGATGGTGCTGTCCGGCTGGCGCATCTACGACGCGTCGCCGATCTATCCGCCGTTCGTGTTTCCGCACGGCATCACGCTGGGCGGCTGGCTCGGCGGCGCGCTGCAATGGCATTTCGCGGCAATGTGGCTGCTGGTCGGCAACGGGCTGTTCTACCTCGCGATGTCGATCGCGACGGGGCGCCTCGCACGCAAGATGCTGCCGGTCACGCCGGCGTCGATATGGCGCGACGTGCGTGCCGCGCTGGGCGGACGGCTGTCGCACGACGACCTGAGCGTCTACAACGCGGTGCAGCGTGCCGCTTACCTGACCGCGATCGTCGATCTCGTCGTGCTGGTGCTGTCGGGGCTCACGATCTGGAAATCCGTGCAATTCCCGCTGCTGCGCGAATTGTTCGGCGGCTACGACAACGCGCGTGTCGTGCACTTCTGGGCGATGTCGCTGCTCGTCGCATTCGTT
This sequence comes from Burkholderia sp. HAN2018, assembly GCF_024704855.1. Classification (NCBI taxonomy): domain Bacteria; kingdom Pseudomonadati; phylum Pseudomonadota; class Betaproteobacteria; order Burkholderiales; family Burkholderiaceae; genus Burkholderia; species Burkholderia sp. HAN2018. Next base: position 9,590 of record NZ_QOBB01000204.1, read on the forward strand.
GTCGTTCACGTCGCGATGGCGCTGCTGGTGCCGCGCTCGCTGCTCGCGATGCTGCGCGGCCGCTGACCCGCGAGCCGCGGGCGAAGGAAATCATCATGTCGGAATCCGAATACAAGCGCGACGGTTCGCGCTGGACGCTCGACCGGAAGTCACTCGAGCTCGACGTGCGTCGCGAGCTCGAGATGCCGTCGCGGCGCCTCTTCAACCGGCGCATCCTGACGCTCGGCGGCCTGACGATGCTGACCGGCTGCACGTTGAAGGACGACGCGTCGGTCAACACGTTCCTCGAGACGGTGTCGCGCATGAACGACCGCGTGCAGGCGTGGCTGTTCAGCGGCGAACGGCTCGCACCGACCTACACCGAAGCCGACATCACGCGACCGTTCCCGTTCAACGCGTATTACGGGATCGACGACGTGCCGCACGTCGATGCGTCGACGTACCGGCTCGTGCTGTCCGGCCGCGTGACGGGCAAGCGCGTGTGGACGCTCGACGAACTGTATGCGCTGCCGCACGCGGAGCAGATCACGCGACATATCTGCGTGGAAGGGTGGAGCGCGATCGGCCGCTGGGGCGGCACGCCGTTCGGCGCGTTTCTCGCACGGGCCGGCGCCGATACACGGGCGAAGTACGTGGGCTTCAAGTGCGCGGACGACTACTACGAGAGCATCGACATGCCGACCGCGCTGCATCCGCAGACGCTGCTCGCGTTCGACTACGACGGCCGCCGGCTGCCGCCGGAATTCGGCTTTCCGATGAAGCTGCGGATGCCGACCAAGCTCGGCTACAAGAACCCGAAGCACATCATGGAAATCTTCGTGACCGATACGTATCCGGGCGGCTATTGGGTCGATCAGGGGTACAACTGGTTCGGCGGATCGTGAGCGGTGCGTGGCATGCGGTGGCGGCGCGTGCCGCGATGCATCACGCGGATTCACGCACCTGGAGGTCGACGCGCAGGCCGACAGCCGCCGCCATGTTGACGAGCGCGTCGAGCCCGAACAGGTTGATCTTGCCGCGCAGCAGGTCGGAGACGCGCGGCTGCGTGACACCCAGCTGTTTCGCGGCCTGGGCCTGGCTGAGTTCGAGCTGCGCGATGCGCTGCTTGAGCGCGATCATCAGTTCGGAGCGCAGCTTCATGTTCTCGGCTTCGGCCGGCTGGCCCTCGATTGCGTCCCAGACGCTCTCGTAACGTTCGTTGGTCATCGTTTCCTCTCCATCATCAGCGCGCGATAGCGCCGGGCGGCCAGATCGATATCGGCCCTGGTCGTGCGCGCCGATTGCTTCCGGAAGCAGTGAAGCACGTAGACGGCGTCGGCGAAGGTCGCGACGTAAATGATCCGGAATGCACCACTCGCATCGCGCAGGCGAATTTCCCGCACGCCGACGCCGACGGTGCGCATCGGCTTCCAGTCGTCCGGCGCCAGGCCGCGTTGCACCTGGTCGATCTGGTGGCCGGCTTCGCGTCGCGCGGGCAGCGGAAAGCCGCGAAGATCGGCGAGGGCGCTGCCGACGAAAACAACCGGCTTCGGCGGAAGAATGGTCGAATTATACAAAATTTTGTATGGATGGTGCGGGTTTTGAAGGAAGGTCGCGCAGGGCGCGCGGCGCGTGAGTCGACCGTCACGATAAGGGGGAAGCAGTGGCCGGCGTGCAGGACTGGCCGTTCGGCCGATGCCTGGCTCGGGCGCGTTGGATCGCCGTTGGCGGTGGGGGCGAGCCGGCACCGGCAGCGCATGCGCGCGGCGTATCCGGCCCCCGATTTCACCCGCCCGCCGGCCGTAAAATGTCGCGCGGAAACATCATTCGCGATCCTTTCAGACAGGTCCGATGATGCTTTCGAATCCTTGATGCCATAATGCCGAGCGTGCGCAGCCGAAGCGGTTGCGCGCATTTTTTTTGTCCCTCTGCCGCCGCCTGCCGGTTCTCTTTCGTCGCCGTTCGCACTGCCATGTCGTTCCGCACGTTCGCTCTGCCTTCCCGGTCCCGCCAGGACCGTTTGCCGGCATCGCCGGCGTCTTTCAGCGGAGCACGCGGCGCGACGTGCGGGCAGGCTGCGCGATGACGCCGCTCGACCGTCTCCTCGATTTCCTCGCCCGCTTCTCGTTCCGGATCCGCCTGCCGCAAAGCCGCGGCGGCCGCGTCGCGCTGGCGCTCGTGTTCATCTATTTCGTCTGGGGTTCGACCTACAGCGGCCTGCATTTCGCGCTGCAGTCGTTCCCGCCGCTGCTGCTGTCGGGGCTGCGCAACCTGCTCGGCGGGATCGGCCTGTTCATCTTCGCGCTGCGGCGCAAGCCCGAATGGCCGACGCTGCTCGAAATCCGCAATGCGGGGATCGTCGGCACGATGCTCGTCGCGCTGTCGTCCGGCACGATCGCGCTCGGGATCAGTTCGGTCAGCAGCGGCTCGGCCGCGGTGATGGTGGCCACGGTGCCGCTGTTCGCGACCGTGATCGCGGCGGTCGCCGGGCGGCCGGTCACGAAAGGCGAGTGGGCGGCCGTCGCGCTCGGGATGGTCGGCATCGTCGTGCTGAATTCGGGCGGCGCGGCCGCGCAGAATTCGGCGCTCGGCACGATCTGCGTGCTGGCCGGCGCACTGTTCTGGGCCGGCGGCGCGCATCTCGCGACGCGGCTCAAGCTTCCGTCCGACCTGTTCCTGTCCACGTCGCTGCAGATCGGCCTGGGCGGCATGATCTCGACGCTCGTTGCCTGGCTGATCGGCGAGCGCATCGAGCACGTGATGGTGGGGCCGGTGTTCGCGTTCCTGTACCTGATGGTGTTCTGCACGATGGCCGCGTACGTTGCGTACGGCTACCTGATCCGCCACACGAGCCCGATCATCGCGAGCAGCTGCATGTACGTGAACCCGATCGTCGCGGTCGCGCTCGGTGCGCTGCTGCTGGGCGAGCCGGTGACGATGGCGACCGTGGTCGCGACCGTCGCGATCCTCGGCAGCGTCGGGTTGTCGTTCGTGTTCGATCCGGCGCGCCGGCCCGCGGCGCGCGCGGCAGCCGCCGGTTCGGCGGC
>NZ_QOBB01000205.1:0-12501 GCF_024704855.1 Burkholderia sp. HAN2018
GGGCCGTCCCAATCGCTTCTCCGCGAACTGCCGCAGCAACGGGTCGAGTGCGTCGTCGCTCATGGCTCACACCTCCTCGAGGTCGGCCCGCGTCGCCGGTGCGTGCGGTTCGGGTGCGGATGGACGCGGCGCCGGGGCGCCAGCGCCGGCGCACTGCAATGGATATCGCATGGTGTTCTCCGGGAAATGGACAATCGGCGGCCCCGCCGGAAATTTCGGCGGGACCGCTGCAGGGACGAACCGTGCGACGGGTCTGTGAAATCGGTCGTCGCCGTGCGTCGCGCCTACGCCGGCGGGCCATGCGCAGGCAAGCAGCGCCCCCGCGCATGCCGGCCGATACCGTTGCGCCCCGTTCGCCCGCTGCCCGGTGCGTGGTCTCTTTTATTGAAATCGACCTACGCCGCGATCATGTTCCGCCGAATTCGATCTCCAACCTGCTTTTGCGATCCTAAGTAATCTGGCCGTTCTTGTTTCGCAAGCGGCCTTTCAACGATTCCTCTGCGAGGGCGGCTCGATCGCTCAGTGCGTAGAACGCCAGCATGCTGACGAGCATCGCAAAGGCCACGCCGCTCGTATCCCAGCGCAACCCCACGCTGAACGCCATTGCCCTGATCGCGGTCATGCCGAGCGCCATGACGAGCAACATCCCCGCGAATTCGAGCGCGACCCGTACCGGCGCCCGGACGAGCACGCGTACCGGGCCGCGTCGATGCCCGTCCTTGCGGTCGGCCTCGCGCCGAATCAACAGCGCCAGCATGGCCAGCATCGACATCGGGAACCACTGGAGGTGGAGCACGAGCATGTTCCACATGGCACCGGTATCGAGCGTGCCGCCGCAGATGTCGAGAATGGCCTCGAGGGGCGCCCGCATCGCATCGAGCGTCAATCCCGCGCAGATGGCGGCCATGCACCAGCGCATCGACCGGCGCGCGCACCTGCCCGGCGATCCGCCTCTCGTCGAGTACCCCGCCAAGCCGCAGGCAAACGCACCGATGCCGTTCCATATCCAGCTGGAAGGGGCACCATGCAGCCGCGTCGGCAGGTCGCACGCCAGGTAGCCGAGGATCGCGAACGCCAGCGCGCCGCGCACGCGTTCGGGCATCGGGAGCATGGCCGTTCGCGCAGCCCCGGCCTCCACGCATGCGCGGATCGCGCCCGTCACCGTCGCCGGACGCCCGGCCGGGCCGGCCGGCGGAGCACTCGGGGCAGTCATGGCCGTTCAGGCGGGATCTCGCATGACCGCGTACCACGAGCACACCACCCCGGCCGGCGCGACGCCGCCGTTGCCGCTCGCATGCGGAACCGTCCGGACGATCGAGCCGGTCAGCGCCGGACGCTGGTTGATGCCGTTGGGCCAGGGCGCGCTCACGTACCCGACATAGTCGTAGACCCACTCCTCGCCGCTGACCACGCCGCGCCCCTGGAAGCGGACGGTGCCGGGATTCCCGTAGCTGATCCAGCCGTTGAGCTGCAGCTCCCATCCCGGGCCGAAAATGCGCCCCTTGAAAATGCCCGCCGGTGCATGCGCGATCTCGATCGTGCCGAGGCCGAATTCCAGGTCGTTGAATGCGGTGGCCGGGTCGGGATCGTTCAGGAAACTGCGATAGGTCCACTGGCCCACCAGGCTGCCGGTTTCGGGTGTGTAGCTCATGCGCGCGTCTCCCCTTCATGTCCATGTCGTCGAAATACCGAAGTGAACCGGCGCCACGCGATGGCGCCGGTTCGTCACGCGCCGTCGTTACCGGACCTCGAGCCGGAACAGTTTCGGCGCGGCCTGCGGAGCCGCACCGGCGACGGCTTGCGAAACGGGCGGCGAAGCCGGTTGTGTCTGCAGGCGTACGCCTTCGCGCGTATGGATCTCGACGTCGTACTGGGCCCCCTCCACCGCACTCACCGAGAACTGGTCCAGCGGAAAGAACGCCTTCACTTCGAGGTGCGTCTGGCAGTTCGCGCAGTACTGCACGCTCCAGCGGCTCAGCACGGCCTCCGTGCCGAGCAGGTGCCGCTCGCCGTCCACGTTGACGTACGCGGAGACCAGGAACGATCCCGCGATCGGCGCACGATTCAGCCCGGACACACGCACGACCTTGCTGCTGTTGCCGGCCGGCACGGTCGTCGCCGCCAGCGAGAGCTTCGGCAGGTCTTCCAGCGAACCGGGGCCGTACGTGTAGCCGAGCTGCTCCTCGATGTTGATGCAGTCGAGCGACGTATAGGCGCGCTCCTTGCCGTTCTCGCTCTTCTTGAACGGATCGAGCGGCGACGAGAGCGTGAGCCACGAGTTGGGCACCGTGCCCGGCGTCGGCCCCTGCGCGTCGACCGAGTTGGTGCCCGGATACTCGGCGATGACGTCGAGATGCTGCGTGAAGCCATGCCGCTTCTGCCACAGCCAGAACACGCGATCGATGAAGCAGTGATGGAAATAGAAGATCGGGTCGAGGCCCGCCGTGTCGTTTTCGCCCATGTCGCCGTTGGCGCCCGGAATCGGCGAGAGGTCTCCCTTGTTCGGGCCGTGCGGCACGTCGAACCCGCCGACCGCCAGGTGAATCTTGTTGTGCGGCGACTCGAGCGGGACGACGGGAATCGCGCCTTCCGGCAGATTCTCGTTCCACTGGGCCGCGGACGTCGTGTTGGAAAACACCGTGTAGTTCGGCGCGTCCAGGCACTGCTCGAACTTGCGCTTCACGTTGGTCGGCACCACCTTGCCCTTCACGACGATGTAGGACGTGAGCCAGTCCACGATGTTCCGGTTCAGCAATACCACGTTCTCCTTGGCATCCTTGAACTTGGCGTTGTGCTTCTCGGTCGCGGCCCGGTCCTTGTCGGTACCCACGAGCCCCGACAACGGATAGCGAACCGTGACGTAAGGCAGCGGCTTGCTGTAGTTCGGATCGTCGCCGTTGATGTTGTCGGTGATCGCCCGGTTGAACGTGAAGGAGGCCAGCGGATTCGGAATCTTTTCGCCGTCGAGCTCGAAATCCGGGTCGGTCAATGCCCACGGGATGCCTTTCGTCAGCGACTCTTCGCTGGTTTCGTCCCAGAACGGCAGCATCACCTGCTCGCAACCGGGGATGCTCTGCAGCGCCTGTTCCAGCCGCAGCAGGTACGCACGGTGCCAGGTGGGGAACAGCACGTTTCCGTGGTTGCAATAGCCGCCCCAGTAAGACGCCGAGCCCCAGCCGGCGCCACGGAACGGCTCGCCGTGGAAGCCGCCGATCATGAAGAACGAGTTCGGATCGTCGGGCGGCAATGCCTTGATGCCTTTCCACGCGCGCATCAGATCTTCCAGCGGCTTTTTGTTGCCTTTCAGATATTCGATTTGCAACGATTCGATCGACGGACGAACTCTGACTCCAGATGCGTTATTCATGATATATCCAGCCTCCTTCGTGGGTAGCATTAGGGCTTGGCCGCCAGGTTTTGAACGTAAGCAGGTAGTTAATAAAGCATTTAAACTCGCGCTCAATCGAATTCGTTTTATTCAAATATCGCGTGGCATTTTGAAAGCATTAATCGGCGGGCCATGGGCGGGCCCGCGTGGCCACCTGATCGCCTCCATGGGCGCGGACACGCGCAACAGGCGTAGCACGCCCGCTGGGAAGGGGCTGCGCCTTCAGATCGTAGGGATGCCGTGTTGAGTCGATGCCACTTCGTCAGGCACCAATACCTGACGAAGTGACTGTGATACCCCGATAGCGTTTTATCCTGATTTGGTATGAGTAAATAAAGCAGATGGAATTGGTTTTAGCAAGGTCAAGGCGACCTGAAATCTCAAAAAAATCCGGAGGCGAAAATGATGATTGGCCCGTTTAATTTTCTTAAATAATCACACCCATTTACGACGCGAGAGTAAAAAACAGGCTCGGGATAATCACGGGAGCGCGACGGTGTTGACGAATGCAATCGACTGAAAGAAACCTTACGGTTGTCAGTTGCCACGTATGCGGCTGAAAGCCCGTGGAGAACGGGCAAGGTTGCATCACGGCATCTGGACGACGCTATCCCGAGCCGATAGCGGCACGGCCATTCGACGCACCCCCTGCGGCCCTGTCCCCGACAATTCTTGACTGTGTCCGCGCCGCCGAACTGGTAGGATGCCGGTCGCCTCGGCATGGATGGCCGCCAAAGGGCGTTCAACCGTCCCTTTTTATGCCCGCGAGCGGCCAACCCGCCGTCCCGCCCGGGCGACACGGTGCCCGGCCGCACCCAGCCCCCGTCGAACCCCGCAACACCCCGGCGTCGCCTCACCCGACCCGTTGCAGCAACCGTTGGAGTGGCGCCTCGCGCGCCAGCAAGCATGAAGAACTCGAAGCCGCCCACCCGCCTCCCGCGCGAGAATGACCGTACGCCGCTGGTACGCGCCGGCGCGCTGCTGCTGATGGCCGGCCTGCTGTACCTGCTGTGGCCGTCGGCCGAAACCGCCTACCTTGCGATGGAGTCCGTCATCCGCTGACGCGGCACGTCCGTCCCCGCTCTACGCTATACTCGCGCAATGGAAACCCGACCCGCCTCGCCGAACGTGCATTGCTGGTGGCGCGCCTGACCCAGGCGGCCCGTTTCCTTTTGCATGTCTCAAACGTGATGCCGCCAGCCATGGCGGCATTTGCGTTTCTGCGCAGACGACATGGCTGGCGGCTTCGATAACCCGGAGCAACGACCAACATGACCCACCCGACCCGACCGACCATCCTCACCGGCGACCGCACGACCGGCCCGCTGCACCTCGGCCACTACATCGGCTCGCTGCGCGCGCGCGTGCAGATGCAGCACGAAGCGAAGCAGTTCCTGCTGCTCGCCGACACGCAGGCGCTGACCGACAACATGGGCCGCCGCCAGCGCGTCACCGAGAACGTGATCGAAGTCGCGCTCGACTATCTCGCCGTCGGCATCGATCCGGCGATCTCGACGATCGTCGTGCAGTCGCAGGTGCCCGAACTCGCCGAGCTGTCGCAATACCTGCTCAACCTCGTCACGGTCGCGCGCCTCGAACGCAACCCGACCATCAAGGAAGAGATCCGCCTGCGCGGTTTCGAGCGCGACATCCCGGCCGGCTTCCTGACCTACCCGGTGAGCCAGGCGGCCGACATCACCGCGTTCAAGGCGACGCACGTGCCGGTCGGCGACGACCAGCTGCCGATGATCGAGCAGACCAACGAACTCGTGCGCCGCTTCAACGCGACGGTCGACCGGCCCGTGCTGGTCGAATGCGAGGCCGTGCTGTCCGCGGTCACGCGGCTGCCGGGGATCGACGGCAAGGCGAAAATGAGCAAGTCGCTCGGCAACGCGATCACGCTCGGCTCGACGCCGGACGAGATCACGCAGGCCGTGAAGGACATGTACACGGACCCGAACCACCTGCGCGTGAGCGATCCCGGCCAGGTCGAGGGCAACGTCGTGTTCACGTTCCTCGATGCGTTCGAGCCCGACGTACAGAAGGTCGACGAGTTGAAGGCGCACTACCGTCGCGGCGGGCTCGGCGACAGCGTCGTCAAGCGCGTGCTGAACGAGCGGCTGCAGGCGCTGATCGAGCCGATCCGCGCGCGCCGCCGCGAATTCGAGGCCGACAAGGCCGAGGTGATGGCGATCCTGAAGCGCGGCACGATGCACGCGCGGGACGTGGCCGGCGCGACGCTCGCGGAGGTGAAGGGGGCGATGGGGTTGAACTACTTCGATTGAGCGGCGCAGGCAGCGCGTGCGTGAACGCGCGCCGCGCGCCGGACAGTATCGGGCCGGCGCGCGGCGGTCACCGCATCAGGTGCGCGTGCGTGCGTCGCTGCAACCGCCTCTCGTCACGATGCGTGCGCCGGCACGGACGCGTGGCACACCGCCTCGACCCGGTTGCCGGCCGGGTCGACGAGAAACGCCCCGTAGTAGTCGCCGTGATAATGCGGCCGCAAGCCGGGCTCACCGTCGGACTGCCCGCCCGTCGCGAGGCCGGCCTCGAAAAACGCATCCACCTGCGCGCGGCTCGCGGCCTTGAAGCACCAGTGCCGCTTGCTCACGCCGATTTCGGCGGGATCCAGGTAGATCGCGAGAAAGGTCGATGCGGTGTCGTTCGCATTGCAGCGTTCGCCGTAGCCGAGTGCGGTGCCCCGGTCATAGACCCGGGCCGCGCCCAGCGCGGCCATGATGGCATCGTAGAACGGGCGCGCCAGTTCGATATCCGGCACGCTGATTGACACGTGATCAAGCAGTTGCATTGCATCTACTCCGTTGAAGGGCACACGAGTCTACATGAGCGCGACAATTCGCGCCGAAGCCACGCTGCCGTTCGTGGGCAATACCTGCACACCCGACACTGTCACACGCGATGTCGTTCATGGCGGTAGCGGGCCGTCCCTTGGTCCGCTCCGCCGATGCCGCGCCCGCGCAACCCGCTATCGTTTCGCATGCGATCCACGGACGACGTTCTTCCGACTACATGCGTGGAGCACTTCGAGGTCGGCGGCCCGGTTTCTTGATAGGCTTCATTTCGGCTGCTCTCCTGTCCGGGAGCCTGGTCCTGGAAACCCGATCCGCACGGATTCCCGCAGGAACCGCCGCCTTCAACCTGCAACTACTTTGGGGACTCTGCCCAATGTCGGCCGACGAATCGATACACGCGTACCCGGGGGAAGCATCCACTTTCAATTGTGCGTGTTGTGGTAGCGAGACGAGGAGAATCACGGGCGAACTGCACCAAGGCGATTCAGTTGTTGGCGTCTACTTCGTCCAATGGGCAACCGGAAGGCCGGACCATCCGCCGATCATTGACCTCGTGTTGGGCGACTGGGGGGAAAGTGCCGGGCCTGCCGACCGCGTTCTGGTTTCATTGATCTATATTCCGCGCGAGGGAGGCGGTCCTGTCTCCATCGTGAACGCCGCTGAACGAGGTGTCGATAATTCCGGCTTGTTTGAATTCGCGCTTGCCCGGGAGCAGGTCATCGGTACGCCGCTGGCCCCGTTGGTGTTTCAGATGATCGATGCGCTCTGGATCACCGAGCCACGAATCGCAGAGGTCAAAGCACTGGACAACGTCGTGTAGATCAACCTCGAGAGGCGCGGCGTCACTTCATCTGCATCAGTTGAATCAGGTTCCCGCAGGTATCGTCGACGATCGCGACGCGCACAGGCCCCGCGTCCATCGGCTCCAGCGTGAAGTGGACGTCGAGATCCCTGAGCCGCGCGAATTCCGCATCGAGATCGTCGACCTGGAACGATGCCGCCGGAATGCCGTCCTCGTACAGCGCCTGCTTGTAAGGCCCGACCGCGCGATGGTTGCTCGGCTCGAGCAGCAGCTCGGTGCCGTCCGGCTGGTCCTTCGACACCACGGTCAGCCAGCGGTACCCGCCCACGGGCACGTTGTTCTTCAGCTTGAACCCGAGCTTGTCGGTATAGAACGTCAACGCGTTGTCCTGGTCGTCGACAAAAATACTCGTCACGTAGATTCGCATTTCAACCTCTCCTGAAATAGCAGCCGTCGCCGCCGCTATTCTTCGTCGAAATCGATGACAAACGCATAACCGCCGTCGATCAGCTGGCGCAGGTAGCCGTCGAAGTCGTCGGCGATCACCGCATAGCTGTCGGGATCGTGCAGGAAGCGCACGACCTGCCCGACCTTGCCGCCCGCCGCCGGCTCGAAGTCGATGTAGAGCTGCGACGTGCCGCCGTTGTTCATGCAATGCGAGAAGCACAGCCGCCGGCCCATCGGCAGCGCGATGTCGATGCGTGGATCGACGAGTTCGCCGTCGTCGTTCGCGTCGTCGCCGTAGATCTCGGCGATGCTGTCGCGATACTTCGTCCCTTCCTCGAGCATCTGCGCGGCCGACAGCAGGTAATACGGGTATTCGTAGACGTCGGAGCCCAGCACCAGCACGTTGACCGTCGTGCCGCCGTAGTCGCGCCAGTAGGTGCCGTCGATCGTGCCGAGCAGTTCGAGCAGGCTGGCCGGGCACTGCGGATACGCGGCACGCAGCGCGTCGAGCTGCGCGGGCGTCGCGCCCGTGGCGGCGGCGAGCGCCGCGTTGTCGGTGTCGGGCAGCATGGCACGCAGGCCGGCGAGATAGGTGTCGACGAGGGTCATCGCGTCAGATCCGAAGAACAGGCCAGCGCCATTCTAGCGCCCGACGCGACCCGCCCCTTCAGCCCCTTCCGCGCACCTGCCTACGTGATCTGGTAAGTCGACGCCGGCACGAATTCCTCCGGCAACGGGCGATCGCCCAGTTCGAGCACCGACCGTTCGATCGTGCGCGCCATCGCATCGAGCGCCAGCGCGTTCGGCGCGAGGCCGAACGGCTCGGCCACCTCGTTCGCGATCGCCTCGAGTGCGATCAGCGTGTACGCGATGAACACGCAGATCAGCGGCGTGAAGAACTCCGTCGAATCGACGAGGCCGAACGGCAGCAGCACACAATACGCATACACGGTGCGATGCAGCAGCACGCTATACGAGAACGGAATCGGCGTCGACAGGATGCGCTCGCAACCGCCGACCGATTTGCCGAGCTCGTCGAGTTGCGCCTCGAACATCCAGCAGGTCGCGTCGCTCCCGGGCGCGCGGCCCAGCGCGCGGACGATGCTGCCGCGCAGCTCGTCGAGGATCGCCACGGGCTTGAAACACTTGCCCGCGAGCGCGGCGGTGCGCTCCGCGCCGAGGATCCGCTGCAGGTCCTGCGTCGGATCGGTATGGCGAAGCTGATGCTTCAGCGCATAGGTGAACGCGATCAGCAGGTCGGCAAGCCGGTTGCGCTCGGCGTCGTCGACGCTGTCGGGCAGGTAGCGATTCAGTTGCGACGTCAGCGCGCGCGCCGCGATCAGCAGGTTGCCCCACAGATGCCGCGCCTCCTTGAACCGCTCGAAGCTCGCGTTGTTGCGAAACGCGAGGAAGATCGCGAGCGCCAGCCCGAACAGCGTGAACGGCGCCGTATTGAGGGGAATCTTCTCGCCGAAGATGCGCCCGTTCGTGAAGACCGCCAGCGTGCTGACGATCGCCATGAACACGAGCTGCGGAATGATCGATTGCAGCACGGAGCCGTTCCAGACGAACAGCATCCTGAGCCAGTTTTGTCGTGGTCGGACGATCATGGTGTTTTCTCGACTGCCAGGGAAATACGCGATACGGCACGCCGGCGCCCGATGCGCAGCGGCCCGCGCATGGCGGGCCGCTGTCGGGTGGATGCCGGGCCGGGCGCCGTGCTGCGCGAGATGATACGCCCGCGCGCGCCGCGCCCGTCACATCATGCGGCGCTCAGTGATAGCCGACGTCGCCCTCGCGCACCTTGCCACGGAACACGCGGTACTGCATCGCGTTGTACACGAGGATGATCGGCAGCACGATCACGGTGCCGATCAGCGCGAACTTCTGGCTCGAATGGCTCGACGATGCATCCCAGATCGACAGCGACGGCGGCACGATGTTCGGCCAGATGCTGATCACGAGCCCCGTGTAGCCGAGGAACACGAGCGCGAGCGTCAGCAGGAACGGCGTCGCCTCGTGCGTGCGCTTCACCGAGTGGAAGATGCCCCACACGCACGCGATGACGAGGATCGGCACCGGCAGGAACCAGCCGAGGTTGCCGCTGCCGAACCAGCGGTGCGCGACGGCCGGCAGCCCGATCACGGTCCACAGGCTGACCACGCCCATCACGGCGAGCAGCACGCCCGCGAGCGGCTTCATCAGCAGCCGCATCTTGCGCTGCAGCTCGCCGTCGACCTTCAGGATCAGCCAGCCGCAGCCGAGCGTCGCATACGTGACGAGCACGCCGATCCCGCACATCAGGCTGAACGGCGACAGCCAGTCGAACGGCCCGCCCGCGAACTGGTTGTTCACGATCTTGATCCCCTGCAGCAGCGAACCGAGCACGATCCCCTGGCAGAACGCCGCGAGCGCGGAGCCGCCGATGAACGCGAGATCCCACATGTGTTGCGTGCGGGTGGCCTTCGCGCGCAGCTCGAACGCCGCGCCGCGAAAGATCAGCCCGACCAGCATCAGCACCAGCGGCAGGTAGTTCGCCGGCAGCAGCGTCGAATAGACGACCGGGAATGCGCCGTAGAGCCCCGCGCCGCCGAGCACCAGGAACGTCTCGTTGCCGTCCCACACCGGCGCGACGGTGTCGAGCATCACCTGGCGCTCGGCCTTCGCATCGAAGAACGGAAACAGCAGGCCGATGCCGAGATCGAAACCGTCCAGCATCACGTAGATGAATACACCGAGGCCGATGATCGCGGCCCACACGACAGGAAGATCGATTTGCATGGCTTACTCCGCTTCGGTCACGTTCAGCGGCGTGGACAGCGCGCTCTTGCGCAGCCCCGGATGCCGGTGCAGCTCGATATACCCGGCCTGGGCAGCCGGCCCGCGCTTCATCAGTTTCAGCATGTAGTAGACACCCGTTCCGAACACCAGGAAATACACGACCACGAAGATCAGCAGCGACACGCCGACCTGCTGCGCGCTGAGCGGCGCGACGGAATCGACGGTGCGCAGCACGCCGTACACGGTCCACGGCTGCCGCCCGACCTCGGTCGTGATCCAGCCGGCCAGCAGCGCGACGATGCCCGACGGCCCCATCGCCACCACGAACCACTGGAACCAGCGGGTTTCATAGAGGCGCCCGCCCTTTCTCAGCAGCAGCCCGAGCAGCGCGGTGAGCAGCATCAGCATCCCGAGGCCGGCCATGATCCGGAACGTCCAGAAGATGATCGGCGAATACGGGCGGTCCTGCGGCTGGAATTCCTTCAGACCGCGAATCTCGCCGTCCCAGCTGTGGGTGAGGATCAGGCTGCCGAGGTGCGGCACCTGGATCGCATAGCGCGTGGTTTCGGCCTGCATGTCGGGCAGCCCGACGAGGTTCAGCGCCGTGCCGCCCTTCTCGGTTTCCCACAGCCCTTCGATCGCCGCGATCTTCGCCGGCTGGTATTCGCGCGTGTTCAGCCCGTGCGCGTCGCCGACGACGATCTGGATCGGCGCGAGCACCAGCAGCATCCACAGCGCCATCGAGAAGCTGCGCTTCACCGGCTCGTCGCGGCGCCCCTTCAGCAGGTGCCACGCGCCGCACGCGGCGACGATGAAGCCCGCGACGATGAACGCCGCGATCGTCATGTGCACGAGACGGTACGGGAACGAGGGGTTGAACACGATCTTGAACCAGTCGACCGGCACGACGAGGCCGTTCTCGATCTTGTAGCCCTGCGGCGTCTGCATGAAGCTGTTCGACGCGAGGATCCAGAACGTCGAGATCAGCGTGCCGACCGCGACCATCAGCGTCGCGAAGAAGTGGGCGCGCGGGCTCACTCGCTGCCAGCCGAACAGCATCACGCCGAGGAAGCCGGCTTCGAGGAAGAACGCCGTCAGCACTTCATAGGTGAGCAGCGGGCCCGTGATGTTGCCCGCGACGCGCGAGAAGCCGGCCCAGTTCGTGCCGAATTCGTACGCCATCACGACGCCGGAGACCACGCCCATCCCGAAGCCGATCGCGAAGATCTTCGACCAGAACTGGAACATGGATTTGTAGGCGGCGTCGCCGGTGACGAGATAGCGCCATTCCAGCACCGCCAGGAAGCTCGCCATACCGATGCTGATCGCGGGAAACACGATGTGGAACGACACCGTGAATGCGAATTGCAATCGTGCGAGATGGAACGCATCGAAGATTTCCATGACCGTAATTTGCTCGTGTTTGTGAGGATGTCCGCCCGAAGCAGGAAATCGCGCGACGGCTTGCCGACGACACATGCGAATACAAAACGGTCACTCGCATGGCATCGAAGCGTGAATGACGATATCGCGTTTGCAACGATACTCGCAATCGTTCGAACGTGCGCTGAAACTGTGCTGCTTCCGTTGCCGAAGATGTGTGTACGGAAAACACATTTCGCGCCGGCGGGACGATCAGCTGTACTGCTTTCCGCACTGCAGCGCTGTACATCGGGCGCACTGTTCATCCCCGTTAACATCCGATGCAATGCCTGCCCACGGCCACGGCGCGCCCCTCGGCCGCGCCCGCCCGGCAGCCCCGATTCCCCTGGTCCGGCGTACGCGCCCGACCCGGCCGGCCCGCCGGCCGATCCGCCTGGAGAAACCGCATGGAGTCCTGCATCCGCCGCGACGAACCGACCGGCAGCACCGCGTGTCATGTGACACGTCACCGTGCCGGCGAAGTGCGCGACACCGTCGACCGCGTCGTCGACGAAACGCCAGTTGCACTCGTGGTCAACGGTATTGCACACACGGTCATGATGGCGACCCCGATCGACCTCGACGCGTTCGGCCTCGGCTTCGTGCTCAGCGAAGGCATCGTCGAGCGTGCGTCGGACGTGTTCGACATCGAGAGCGAATGCCGGCCCGGCAGCGCCGAAGTGCGCCTGGCCGTGTCGCAGCAGGCGTTCATGGCGCTGAAGGCGCACCGACGCGCGCTGGCCGGCCGCACCGGCTGCGGTGTCTGCGGGATCGAAAGCATCGCGCAGCTCGACCTGCACCCGCCGCGCATCGCCGCCGCCGGCGCGGCCGCCGGCATCGGCGCCGAC